>JAZUHS010000001.1:0-2314 GCA_045641845.1 Bulleidia sp.
GACTTCGCACATCTGTTCCGCACCTGCCTCCGGATTGTTTTTAACGGGTTCATGCTGATCGGAACGCTTGCTTTCCCAGCTCACGACAGTAGATTCATCAATGATAGAAAGATTCTTATGAATTACCACAACTGATCCAGCAGGTCAGATTGTGGTTTCCAGAGACTGTACAAGCTCTCTGCGGGTGATTCACACACCTCTTACTCCTTTGTACAGGAGCTGCAGTTATTTTCCTTTACTGCGGATATCGGATCACTCTGACCCGTTCAAAATGCGGACTGTTCCCGGCAAAGGCATCTGCTTTGTATTTCCTCAGTATGTTTGCCGCTCCGTTCAGATCGGCATTGATCTTTCTGCCGTCTCTGCTTTCATACATACCTCGGCATGTTCTCTTACCCGAAAACTTCTTCCCGTCTTCTTTCCCGTATTCCGGAATTTCATCATTATCCAGGAAGGATGCTTTCGATGTATAGCTTTCTTCCTGAAACACTACCCGTATTCCTGTTCGTTCCCCGCTGTACCGGATGATGTTTTTCATTCTGTCATACGGGATCTGCACAAATCTTCGGTTGTTCTCTTTTCCCAGTTCAATGCTCTGTTTCCAGTTTCGGTTTTCACCGATAACGATCGTGTCGATACGGTTTTCTACGCACCATCTCATCAGTTCCTTCCCTGCTTTCAACATGTAATCATTGATCCGGTTATTCCTCTTCAGTGTTACTGCCTTGTATCTGCCGGATGGAACATACTTCTCTTTGCTGTGTATCGTCTTACTGCTCATCATATTTGCAATCCTGTGATTGTAATGATGATTCACTGACTTCACAGCTCCGCCTTTGAATAACAGTGATTCTGCTCCGACATTATTCACAGCTGCCATCAGGTTTTCTACCCCGAGATCTATCGATACGATCCGTTTCGGTTCTTCCTTCTTTTCCGGCTGCTGTTTCCCATCCTCAAATACAAACGATATCTGATAAATCCCATTCATCGGTGTAACATGCACTTCTTTCAGCTTCCCGGGAATACTTCTTCCAAGTGATACAGGGATCCTTGTAAGCGGAAGCTTTGCCACATAATGACCTTTCTCATTCTTTCTGACCACACAGTCCTGATTGGTTATATCAAAGGAACTGATCCCGCCTTTGTGCCTGTAGTGCGGAAGCTGCGGTATACCGGTAAACAACGATGGATCTTTCCGGTATGCTTTTACTGCTTCAAAATAAGACTTGATATCTCTGCACACATGGCGAAGAACATGCTGGGCAGTCTGACGCGGCAGCTCTGCCATGTAGTCCCTGTTCTCTGTCGTCTTGAACAGATCATCAAGAAACACATAGGACAGGAATCCTGAAGATGGGATCGTTCTATTCTGTTTCATCTTCGGCAATGCTTCGCTGATCTCATTGAGGACTTCTTTTTCATTCTCACTTAACTGTTCAACAGGTTTCACGGATGCACACATCATCTGTCTCTGTCGGAATAATGCGGCATTGTAAAGATTATTGGCAAGATGCGCAATTTGATCACACCACGAAAACAGAGGATCCTTTGAATTTATCTGTACATTTCTTGAATAATACATCAGTTGTCTCCACAGAATACCATATGATATCATTCATATATAGGCACTATTATTATAGCATATATAATCAGTTGGAGATATTCAGAAAGGAGATTCTATGAAACTTACTGACGATGGATATTATGTAAACCGACACAGCTGTTTTCTGCTGCAGTATCATCTTGTACTTATTACAAAATACAGACATCCTGTTATCAAAGACGACATTGAACAATGGCTGAAAGATTATACACAAACATATTTTACAGACCGCGATTGTATCATTCAGGCATTTGAATGCATGCCGGATCATATTCACCTTCTCTTTGATGCACCACCGCAGATCAACCTGGCTGACTTCATCAATGCATACAAATCTGCTTCATCCAGGCATATCCGAAAGAATTTCGAAGAAGAACTCAGACCATACTACTGGAAACCGTATTTCTGGAGTTTATCGTATTATATCGGTACTGTTTCCGAAAGAAGTACGGAAGCCGTGAAAAATTATATAAACACACAAAAAGACTAAGCACTTCGTGGTTCTTTATTGTGCCATTCACCCACGCCTGATATCTCAAATCAGACGTGGTACTCTGGCTTGGTAATAGAAATTCTTCCTCCGGCGACTTCATCATGCCATTATTCCCCTGTTTACAACAGGACAGATACTGTCCGGAAGCCTGATCTGCGCTGTGACATCCTGTGTCAGGGTAAAAAAAGAGGATACAGGAGATCCTGTACCCTCGG
>JAZUHS010000002.1:0-15288 GCA_045641845.1 Bulleidia sp.
AAAGGGAATCGTAACCATTACCCTGAAGGCAGAAGAGACACAGAACTATAAGCCTGCAGAGAAGAAGGTAACCTTTGAAATCAAGCTGAAGACCAGTCTTGAAAAGCATGCGGAAGCGACACTCAGCTATACAAAGACTACCTATAACGGAAATAAGAAACTTCCGGCAGCTATGGTAATCGCAGATGGGAAGAAGATTCTGGAGAAGGGAACGGATTACAAAGAGGTTCCAGTTTGTGGCAGTCTCTTTCTACTGTGTTCAATGCAGAAAAGGAAATTCTCACAGTTGCCTTGTTGTTAGCAATCCTTTCAATCAGTTCCGGATCACTGATATAAAGATCCTGTAAACAGACATAATGTACCTTGTATGTCTTGCAGTCATAAATAAACGGCATGAAAGGCTGAGAGCAAGCCATAGCATATGCTGCTGTGATTACCTTGAGATCAAAACTGACGATATCATCCTTGACCATCAAGTTCTCTGTTGACTTGATCTGGGAGAGGATACGATATCCTTTGTACGTATAAGCCTTGATAAGTCTTAATCTTTGGCCTATATTATTTCTGCAACCAGATACCCCATAGGGGTATAGGAGGATATATGACAGAAATGAAAGAGTGCTGCAGCACACGTCATAAGAAAAGAACAGAAGAAGAAAAGAAGGCATTGATTACCCGTCTGAAGAAGGCGGAAGGTCAGATCCGCGGGATTGCGAAGATGGTAGAGAATGATGCCTACTGTCCGGATATCCTGATTCAGGTATCTGCTGTGACCAGCGCCCTGAACAGTTTCAATAAAACACTGCTGGCCGGTCATGTCCGCAGCTGTGTTGTAGAAGATCTGCATGCAGGCAGAGATGAAGCAGTGGATGAGCTTCTCGAAGTACTGCAGAAGCTGATGAAGTGAGGTAAATGATGGAACAGTATATTGTAACGGGCATGAGCTGTGCGGCATGTCAGACCCGTGTGGAAAAAGCCGTAGCCAAGGTGCCCGGAGTGGAATCCTGCTCTGTATCCCTGTTAACCAATTCCATGGGTGTGGAAGGTACTGCCAGTGCTTCCGACATTATCCGTGCAGTAGAGAATGCCGGATATGGTGCGAAGCCCAAGGATGAAACAAAGACCGCAAAGGTCAGTGTCAGTGCCAAGCTGGCCGCAGAGGAAGATGCACTGGTGGATCGTGAAACACCGAAACTGAAGCGACGTCTGATTCTGTCCTTAGGGTTCCTGACTGTGCTGATGTATCTGACAATGGGACATAACATGGCAGGTTTCCCGGTCGGAAGTTTCCTGGAACATAATCACATCGGTCTGGCTGTTATTCAGATGATTCTGGCTGCCTGTGTCATGTTTATTAATCAGAAGTTCTTTACATCAGGTTTTAAGTCACTGATGCATGGCGCTCCCAATATGGATACTCTGGTAGCCTTAGGTTCCGGTGTTTCCTTTGCATGGTCACTCTATGTACTGCTGGAAATGACATATCTGATCTCCAACGGTACACCGAATATGGAACTGATGGATCTGTATCATAACCAGCTGTACTTTGAATCCGCAGCGATGATTGTTGCTCTGATTACTGTAGGCAAGATGCTGGAATCCATGTCCAAGGGCAGAACGACTGATGCGTTAAAGAATCTGATGAAGATGGCTCCTAAAACAGCTGTACTGATCAGAGACAATGAAGAAGTAACAGTCGGCATTGATGAAGTACAGTCCGGTGATATCTTCGTGGTACGTCCTGGTGAAAGCATTCCTGTTGATGGTGTCATCATTGAAGGTTCTTCTGCTGTTGATGAATCTGCACTGACAGGTGAAAGTATTCCGGTAGATAAGACAGTTGATGATACTGTCTCTGCCGCAACAATCAACCAGTCCGGCTATATCAAGGCGCGTGCAACAAAGATCGGTGAAGATACAACCTTCTCAAAGATTATCCAGATGGTCTCCGATGCTGCTGCGACCAAGGCACCGATTGCCCGTATCGCTGATACGATTTCCGGTATCTTCGTTCCTGCTGTCATTGCCATTTCCGTCGTTGTCATGATCGGCTGGCTGCTTGCAGGCGCACAGCTTTCTCTGGCTCTGGAACGTGCAATCTCCGTGCTTGTCATCTCCTGCCCCTGTGCTTTAGGTCTTGCCACCCCGGTAGCGATTATGGTCGGCAATGGCGTCGGTGCTAAGAATGGTATTCTCTTCAAGACATCCGAAGCTCTTGAAACAACCGGAAAGGTACAGATTGTTGCCCTGGATAAGACAGGTACAATCACGGAAGGTCATCCTCATGTTACAGACCTCTATCCGCTCAATGGCATCAGTGAACAGGAACTGGTCACAATGGCATATGCTCTGGAAACAAAGAGTGAACATCCGCTGGCTCGTGCAATTGTCGACTATGCATTGCAGAACAAGTATCCTTCCGAAGAAGTCAGTGACTTTGCGGCAGTGGCAGGCAATGGTCTGACAGGCAAGCTGAACGGTCATGTCCTGCATGGCGGTTCCATGAAGTATATCAGTACACTGGCACATGTATCTGCTGAAGTCAGAACACAGGCAGATACCTATGCAATGGAAGGCAAGACACCGCTGTTCTTCGAAAAGGACGGCAAGGTGATCGGTATGATTGCTGTCGCTGATATTATCAAGTCCGACTCTGCTCAGGCTGTAAAGGAAATGCAGAATATGGGCATTGAAGTCGTAATGCTTACAGGTGATAACGAACGCACAGCTGCTGCCATCGGCAAACAGGCTGGTGTTGACCGTGTGATTGCCGGTGTTCTTCCTTCCGGTAAGGAAGAAGTTATCCGCTCCCTGCAGGAACGCGGACGTACAGCTATGGTCGGTGATGGCATCAACGATGCACCGGCATTAACCCGTGCCGATATCGGTATTGCCATCGGTGCCGGTACGGATGTAGCTATCGACAGTGCCGATGTCGTACTGATGAACAGCAGATTAACCGATGCATCTGCAGCGATCCGTCTGTCCCGTACAACTTTGATGAATATCAGAGAGAATCTCTTCTGGGCGTTCTTCTATAACGTCATCCTGATTCCGATGGCTGCCGGTCTTTACGCATCCATCCGCATGAATCCGATGTTCGGTGCTGCTGCGATGTCATTATCCAGCTTCACCGTATGCATGAATGCATTACGTATCAATCTCTTTAAGGTACATGATGCTTCTCATGATCGTCCGATGCGTAAGAAGGCACTGCCTGCGCCGGTACAGGAACCTGTGCAGATGGCAGAACCTGTACAGACAGAGACTTATGTAATTGCGGTAGAAGGTATGATGTGCAATCATTGCGAAAGACATGTCAGTGAAGCATTGAAGCAGATCCCCGGTATTATCGAAGTAAAAGCTGACTTCCATACAGGCAGAGTCGAAATTGAAGCAGATTCTGTGCCTGCGGAAGCAGAAATGAAGAAAGTAATTGAAGAAGCAGACTATACTTATATTGGTTTTGTAAATAACAAGGAGGAAGTAACCATGACAGAAACAGTAAAGATCGAAGGCATGATGTGCATGCACTGCGCTAAGGCAGTCAAGAATGCTCTGGAAGCACTGGACGGTGTTGAAAGTGCAGTTGTATCTCATGAAGCAGGTACAGCAGTAGTCACTCTCAGCAAGCCCGTAGCTGATGCAGACATTCAGGCTGCAGTCGAAGCTAAGGACTACAAATTCGTCGGCATCGAAAAGTAATCGCATCAACCTGGCCGGGTCAGCAGATCCGGTCTTTTCTTTTTTCAGTCAACTGATAAGCATGAAAAGGGGAAAAGCGTATAATAGCAACGGAAAACAAACAAGGAGGAATTATGGCTAAAACAAATGCAAAAAGCATGGTCGAAGGCAGTCCGCTGAAGCTGATCATCACCTTCGCCATCCCGCTGTTTCTCGGTAATCTGTTTCAGCAGACATATAACATGGTTGATGCTGCTATTGTCGGTCAGACCTTAGGTGCCAGTGCCCTTGGTGCAGTCGGCTGTACATCCAGTGTGCAGTTTCTGATTCTTGGCTTCTGCATGGGCGCATGTACCGGCTTTACAGTCCCTGTAGCACAGCGTTTCGGTGCTCAGGACTATAAGGAAATGCATAAGTATGAATATACTGCTGCGATCTGGTCTGCTGTCATTGCGGCGATTCTCACTGTCGGTACAATCGTATTCTGTCCGGCAATTCTGCGTATGTTAAGGGTGCAGGATGATATCTTTGCCATGGCCCGCAGCTATCTGACGATTATCGCTGCCGGTATTCCCTTTACCATTCTCTATAACGAACTGTCCGGTATGCTGCGTGCGATCGGGGATTCCCGAACACCGTTTCTGTTTCTGGCCTTTTCTTCCGTTCTGAATATCTTTTTAGATCTCTTCTGCATCATGGTTCTGCACTGGGGTGTAGCCGGTGCTGCCTTTGCGACGATTGCTTCTCAGGCAGTCAGCGGACTGTTATGCATGTTCCTGATTGTCAGAAAGTTTGAAATTCTCTGGATCGGCAAAGAAGAAAGAGAAATGACATGGGACCGTTCCCGTCGTGTTCTGACAATGGCTGTGCCTATGGGCTTGCAGTTCTCCATTACTGCCATCGGTTCCATGGTCATGCAGTCTGCGAATAATGCCTTAGGTACCATCTATGTCTCAGGCTTTGCGGCAGGTGCTAAGATCAAGCAGTTCATGATGTGTCCGTTCACTGCACTTGCAACAGCAGTATCTACTTTTGCTTCACAGAACTATGGTGCCGGCAAGGCAGACCGTATCCGCAAGGGTATTGCCATCGGTCTTGTGACAGCAACTGTCTATGCCATCTTTGCCGGTGTGATCATGGGTGTCTTCGGCCGTACGATGAGCATGCTGTTTGTCACTGCCTCTTCCGCTGAAGTGCTGGATGCCTCTGCACTCTACGTCAGACGTATGGGTATGTTCTGGTGGCTGCTGGGCTTCCTGGATATTCTCCGTCTTACCATGCAGGGTCTTGGCTTTGCCAACCGTGCCATGTATGCCGGTGCAGTGGAAATGGTTGCACGCATTGCCGTTGCGACCATCTTCGTACCGATCTATGGCTTTGATGCAATCACCTTCGCTGACCAGTGTGCCTGGGCAGGCGGTGTCCTCTATACAGCGCCTGTGTGTATCTATACACTGCGTCAGATCTTCAAAGAGATCGAAGCCGGAAAAGTCATCGCATAATGAAAACCCGTCGTCAGACGGGTTTTAACATAGATCAGAAATTACATGTATCAGGATTGATATTGCCAAGACCGTAGTTCTTCATGACATCCATGAACTGCATGTCTTCCTTCGCAATTTTCAGATCCAGAGCTTTGAAATTATCAATCAGCTCCTGTTCGTCACTGCCCTGAATCAGAGCAATGCAGTTTTTCTCAAACATGTAGCGGATACAGATCTGTCGAGGAGTCGCATGATACTTTTCAGCAAAGATCTTAAGCTCATTGCTGTTGATGATATCCTCGTGGAAGGGTGGAAGGAATCCCTGTGTCTGAATGAGATGATCATCAGCACAGTTGAGATTATCTGTAAAAGGGAAACCCGGATACAGTCTAGCCTGATTCAGCATGGGTGAAATCTCAGAATGATTCAGCAGATGTTCAATGTGACGAGCCTCAAAGTTAGCCAGACCAATTGCACGAGCCTTTCCCTGTTTGTAAAGAGTTTCCATCGCACGCCATGTTTCAGCGCTGATTGTTTCATACTGATCGCGGAACTTCAGCGGATTGGGCCAGTTTACCAGAACCATGTCAAAGTATTCTGTACCGATTCTGCTCAATGCATTCTCAATGGAACGCAGCGCTTTCTGATAACCACGATCATCTACGCTTAATTTGACTGTCAGGAAGAGTTCTTCACGAGGAACACCGGATTCCATCAGAATCTTTCCGGCAATCTTTTCAGCCTCCGGTTCAAAGGAAAGGTCAAAATGCCTGTAGCCGGCTTTCAAAGCAGTCCTGATATTAGCGGGTATCTGATCTTTGAAATCCTGATCGACACGATAGCCGATGGTAGGGATTTCAACTCCGTTATGGAGCAGGATTGTTTTAGTGGTAATTGTCTGCATTCTGAACCTCCGTTGATTAATTATACACAACAAACTGCCCTCATACGTGTGCACATCATGAAATTAAGAGGTTTTTCAACTGTCTGCATGTACGGACAGTTGTTTTTCTTTTCCGGACTAAGATACATGTACAAAGAGGTGAAGGTTATGATTGTCAAAGAAAACAGAAATTACAGATTCGTTTCAGATTCCATCGAAACACAGGATATGTCTCTGGAGGACTTTTTCCGGGAGGTTTCGGAAACCTTCCATGCCATCCGGCAGAATGTTCCCGCGGATACAGACACATCTGTGTCCGTACATCGATAAGATCTCGTTCTGTCACAGGGGAGAAATCCCCTGTGACCCCCTCCTTTCGGGGAAACCGGGCGTCGCAAAAAAGTGGAAAAGGGTATTGCAATCCACAGGGGACAGCGGTATTATATTTGAGCAACAAGAAATGGTTCCTTAGCTCAGTTGGTAGAGCAACTGACTCTTAATCAGTGGGTCTAGGGTTCGAGTCCCTAAGGAACCACCATTCAAAAGCTCATCGAAAGATGGGCTTTTTTGCTGTTTATGGCGACGCTGTTTTATTTCGGAAAAATGTGCTGAAAAACAGTAAAAAACAGGAGTGTTAGTTGGTTACTTATCATTTCTGTTCTGTTATACTAATGCGCGTGGTTTTAAGGAAAGGGTCAGGTTATGAATAAACAGGCATTTGATTCACAGAAATATCTCGATTTACAGAGAAACAGAATTCTCGAACGTATCAACATGTTCAACGGCAAGTTATATCTGGAGTTCGGCGGCAAGATGTTCGAAGACTTCCACGCAGCACGTGTTCTTCCGGGTTATGATCCCAATAACAAGATCAAGCTTCTGACTGAGCTGAAGGACAAGGTTGAACTGATTATCTCAATCAATGCAAATAACATTGAACACTCCAAGACACGCGGAGACCTGGGCATCAGCTATGCGCAGGAAGTATTCCGTATGATCGACCAGTTCCACTCTCGTGGTCTGTATGTCGGCAGTGTTGTTATTACACAGTATGCTAATCAGCCTTCTGTTGATGCCTTTACACATCAGCTGGCTGAAAACAATATTCCCAGCTACTTCCATTATCCGATTCCCGGTTATCCGACAGATGTAAACTTCATTGTTTCTGAAGAAGGTCTTGGCAGAAATGATTATATTGAAACAACAAGAGACCTGATCGTTGTAACAGCTCCGGGTCCCGGTTCCGGCAAGATGGCTACATGCATCTCTCAGCTCTATCATGACCATAAGAGAGGCATCTCTTCCGGCTATGCAAAGTTTGAGACATTCCCTGTATGGAACATGCCTCTGCTTCATCCGGTCAACCTGGCTTATGAAGCTGCGACTGCTGATCTGGATGACGTTAACATGATCGACCCGTTCCACATGAGAGCGTATGACAAGATCACTGTCAACTACAACAGAGATATTGAAATCTTCCCTGTACTGAACAGAATCTTCGAAAGAATCCTGGGTGCTTCTCCCTATAAGTCTCCGACAGATATGGGTGTAAACATGGTAGGCTTCTCCGTCATAGACGATGAAGCCGCAAGTGAAGCTTCCAAGCAGGAAGTTCTGCGCAGATATTACAAGACTCTGTATGATGTAAAGTCTGAGAAACTGCCGGAAACAGCTCTGCAGAAGATTGATGTTCTGATGAATAACCTGAACATCACAACAGAAGATCGTCTGGTAACTGTTGAAGCGAAGAAGAAGGAAGCAGAAACAGGTGCTCCTGCACTGGCAATTGAACTGCCTGATGGCAGAATCGTTACCGGCAAAACTTCTGATCTGTTCGGTCCTTCCGCAGCAGCCCTGCTGAATGCACTGAAGGCACTGGCAGACATTCCTGCTAATCAGGATATGATCGCTTCCAAGTACATCCTGCCGATTCAGAAGATGAAGGTAAATCATCTGGGCAACCGCAATCCTCGTCTGCACTCTGACGAAGTACTGATTGCGCTGGCATGTACTGCCGCTGATCATGACATCGCTGCACAGGCAATGGCACAGCTGGAAAACATGAAGGGTTCCGAAGCACATTGCACAGTTATCATGCCGCAGGAAGATGCGGATCTGTTCCGTCGTCTGGGTGTGAATGTAACCTTCGATCCTGTTTATCAGCAGCACAATCTCTATCATAAGAAGTAAGAATTCAGGCTCCCTGCAAAGGGAGCTTTTCAAATGCTTAAGGGTAAGTGTATGCACAAATGAAGGAAACTGCGGTATGATGCAGACATTGCGGAGCGAACAATGATATTGAATACAGGCAGTCGTACAGACATACCCGCTTACTACAGTGCGTGGTTTGAAAACAGAATCAAAGAAGGATATGTCATGGCCAGAAATCCATACAATCCGAAAAGAATCATCCGTTACTCGTTATCACCGGAGGTAGTGGACTGTCTTGTCTTCTGTACCAAGAATCCCTATCCCATGTTAAGCAGAATGGATGTACTGAAACCGTATCGTCAGTTCTGGTTTGTAACGATTACACCATATGCCAAAGATATTGAACCCGGAGTTCCCGATAAGCATCAGGTTCTGCAGTCCTTTCAGGCTTTATCAAGGATCGTAGGCAAAGAGAAGATTGCATGGCGCTATGATCCGATCTTCATCTCTGAGCGCTATACCATGGAGTATCATAAACGTGCCTTTAAAAGCATCGCCGAGGCACTGGATGGCTATACAGAACAGTGTGTTATCAGCTTCATTGATCTTTATGAAAAGACCAAGAAGAACTTCCCGGAAGTAAGAGAAGTCACCCAAAGTCAGATGGAAGAACTGGCACAGTACTGCAAACAGATCACTGATGAACATGGTATGATTCTGCGCACCTGTCTTGAGAATCATGGTCTGGATCGCTATGGCATCGATATCGGCGGATGCATGACACAGCAGGTACTGGAGAAGGCGGAAGACTTCCGTTTGAAGATCAGCCCCGGTGTGATGACAAGAGAAGGCTGCCGATGCTTACTGGGGAATGATATCGGTATGTATAATACCTGCGGTCATGGCTGCAGATACTGCTATGCCAACTATGATATGAGACTGGTACTGGAGAACATGAAGAAACATGATCCATCTTCACCGTTATTAATTGGTCATCCGGAAGCGGATGATGTGATTACGGATGCAGTACAGAAGTCCTGGATAGAGAGACAGATGGTACTGGAGCTGTAATATCAGTGACTTTTAACGAAGACTTCACATGCTATTCACCTGTTCTCACTAATATGGTAATTGTTCAAAGGAGATGAACATTATGACAGATATGTATGAAAACTACGGCACACAGCCGGAAAATAAGAAAAAGAAGAAGTCCGGAGGCTTCCTGAAGACACTGGCCCTGCTGGTATGCACAGGTGCAGTATCTCTTGCATGCGGTTATGGCGGAGGCTATCTCGCTATGACACAGTTCGGCGCATCCTCCGGCGGAAAACTGAATATTACAACAAGCGCTCAGCCTTCCCCGAGCAGTTCTACCACTGTCGCTTCCGGCAAGGGCAATCTGACGATGAGTGAAGCAGTAGCCAAGGCTGCTCCTTCTGTTGTGGAAATCACTGTGAAAGGTACAACTACTACGTATGGTTTCTTCGGCGGTACATACGAAACAGCATCTGCCGGTTCCGGTGTCATTCTGAGCGAAGATGGCTATATCATTACCAACAACCATGTTGTGGATGGCGGCGATACATTTACCATTACTGCTTATGACGGTACTGTCTATGAAGCGCAGCTTGTCGGCAAGGATGAAAGAACAGATATCGGTGTTCTGAAGGTGGAAGCGGATCATCTCTATCCTGCTGTCATCGGCAACTCCGATCAGATTCAGGTAGGCGATACAGCCATTGCCATCGGTAATCCTCTTGGCACTTTAGGCGGTACTGTAACAGACGGTATTATCTCCGCTGTAAGCAGAGACCTTGTCATCAATAACGAGGCAATGACACTGATTCAGACCAATGCCCAGATCAACTCCGGTAATTCCGGCGGCGGTCTGTTCGACGGCAACGGCAACCTCATCGGTGTTGTCAATGCCAAGGACTCCGGTTCCACCAGCAGCGGTACTACCATTGAAGGTCTTGGTTTTGCGATTCCGGTCAATACAGCTATGGATGTTGCAGAACAGCTGATTCTCTATGGCAAGGTAACTAACCGTCCTTCTCTGGGGATCCAGCTGCAGCAGGTAGCCAAGGACACAGACAATTACAAAGCCGGTCTGTACATTCTCGGTATCTATGAAGGCACAGGGGCTGAAGAAGCAGGTCTGCAGAAGTATGACCGTATTCTTGCGGCAGATGGTGCGGAAGTTTCTTCCTACCCGGATCTTGCGGCTGTACTGAATAAGAAGAAAGTCGGTGAGGCAGTTACATTAACCATTGAACGTGATGGTGAGGAAATGGATGTAGATGTCATTCTGACAAGTTCTGCCAATCTGGTAACTGCACAGGAAGAAGAAAGCATTCCTGAACAGATTCCGGAAGAAGAGAAGCAGACAAATCCGTTTGAAGACTTCGGCTTCCCTTTCAGCTTCCCGTTCTTCTTCGGTAACGGCAACTGATATATACTGCATGAGCCTGCATATGCAGGCTTTTCTTTCGGCTTCTGCAGGCATTGATGCTAGAATGATGGCAGTGAGGAAAAAGATATGATGAACTTTGATGGCATTATTTTTGATGTAGATGGAACAATGTGGGATTCAACACCGATCGCTGCAGGTTCCTATAATAAGATCTTTGAACGTGAAGGTGTAGATAAGAGAGTAACTGCGGATGATCTGAAGAAGCTCTTCGGTAAGCCGATGGATGAAATCTTCAAGGCAATTCTGCCGGATCTGGATCATGATACAGCTGTACGTATGGCTGATGACTGCATGGAACATGAGAATGCGGAACTGGAAGTTACCGGTGGTGAATATTATCCGGAGATCAGAGAAACCTTCGCTGCTCTGGCAAAGAAGGTACCGCTCTTTATCGTATCCAACTGCCAGTGCGGATACATTGAAATCACGATGAAAGGTGCACAGCTGGAACCGTATGTACAGGATTTCCTGTGCTTTGGTGATACCGGTACAAGCAAGGGACAGACAATCCTGACATTGATGAAGAAGAACGGTCTGAAGAATCCGGTCTATGTCGGTGATATTCAGGGGGATGCGGATGCATGTAAGGAAGCGGGCATTCCGATCATCTACGCTGCCTATGGTTTCGGTACCATCGCTGAACCGTATGCAACAATCCACGAACTGAAGCAGCTGCGTACATTGTTTGAATGTGAGTAATCATGAGAAGTCTTCGGGCTTCTTTTTTCGTTAAGGACAGAGAATCTTAAGGTTAAGCTTTGCACATAGGTTCTGCTTAGTCGTATGATGATAGAGAAGATGGAGGTATGAACCATGAACAACCCTTTAGTAGTATTGATTCTGATTATTACAGGTGTGATTGTCGGTATGATGATCAGCCGTTATATGAATGATAAAAAGAAGAAGGAGAGTGTAAACAGCACTCTGATTGAATCACGTCTGGAAGACTGCAGTGATTTAACAACATGCAATCTGGTTTATGTGGATCTGGTTAAGTATGCACAGGGTTCTATTCCGTTAGTCACAAAGAAGTCTTTCTCCATGATCTATCAGGCAAATATCAGAGCAGGTATTGATCTTGGCAAGGCAGAAGTAACAGTGAATCACAACACAGTAACAATTACTTTGCCTGAGACAGAAGTACAGTCCATTGAAGTCGATACATCTACACTGCGTTTCTATGATGAACGTCTGGCTTTGTTCAACTGGAACAACAAGGAAGATATCACAGCTGCGATTGAAGCTGCCCGTGCTGATGCGGAAGCACATGCAAATCTGGACAAGCTGAAAATGCAGGCCAGAAATCAGGCTGAACTGGTTGTCAGAAAACTGGTGGGTCCGGCTGTGGATGGTTCCAGGGATCTGATCATCAGATAAAAAAGTGCTGTATTATATTACGAAAGATCATACAGTCAAGTCTGTTATTGCGATATCGCATTGATATATACTTTGACTGCCGGAGGACCATTATTTTTCCTACATTGTGATATAAGGGAATCCTGACTGGAGACTCCTGTGTGAATGCCCGGTACGGCCGGGAATCCTGACGGATGACCAAGGATACCCACCTCTACAGAAGAGGGAACATATCAACCCTTCGGCTTATAAATGAATCATTAACCGCTCTTTAGATGGGCGGTTTTTCTACGAAGTGAGGCAGAGTTAAAAACATCTGTTTCTTCTGTGTGTTTTACTTTGTTCTGTTATAAAATATGGCAGTAGCGATTTCACTTTCATAAAAACTTCAGAATCATGCCATGAATGATTCTGTGAATATTGGTATAGTTAGGTATATGAGAAAAAGAGTTAAACCGACTGCACATGAAAAAGCAGTCAGAAAGATTATCAGAAAAAGAAGATGGATGAAGCTGGGCATCGTATTCATGGTGGTCATGCTTTTAGGATATATGGCCGGCGGTGCTGCGGCTCTTGGTGTTGTCTACTCCATGATGAAGGATGCACCGGAGATGGAAGTCGCTGATTTTATTTCACAGGAATCTACCAAGATCTATGATGCGGAAGGTCATATCATTGCGGAAGTAGGTACATATCTGCGTGATAACATTTCCTATAACGACTGTCCGGAAGCTCTGGTGGATGCATTCCTTTCCATTGAAGACTCCCGTTTCTTCTCCCATAACGGCTTTGATATTCCCCGTTTCATGAAGGCTGCGCTGACCAACCTGTCCAATGGTGACCTAGGTTCCGGCGGTTCCACCTTTACCATGCAGCTGGTGAAGAATACATACTTCTCTGTTGAAGATGGTGAGACGGATACAACCCGTACAAGATCCATTTCCTATAAGGTCCAGCAGATCATGCTTTCCATGGAAGCTGAAACTGTACTGTCCAAGAAGCAGGTATTTGAGCTGTATGCCAACAAGCTGAACTTCGGACGCAATATCCGTGGTGTAGAACGTGCATCTCAGTACTATTTCGGTAAAGATGCCAGAGAGCTTAATCTCAGTGAAGCTGCTCTGATTGCCGGTATCGTCAATCTGCCGAACCTGTATAACCCTTACGACTATCTGGATTATGCGACACAGCGCCGTAATGAAGTGCTGCGTCTGATGGTGAATCATGGTTATATCAGTGAAGATGAATATGTACTGGCAAAAGGAATCAAGGTAGAAGATCAGCTGGTTGGTCAGTATTATGATTCCCATACCGGTGAGGATAAGTATCTTGCTTATATTGATGCTGTCATTGCGGAAGCAGAAAAGATGACAGGTCTGGATCCTTCCATCAAGGGTATGGAAATCTATACAGCGATGGAACCGAAGATCCAGCAGTGTATCGAAGATATTGAACAGGAGAAGACATCTGTCTGGTTTGCGGATGATCTGATGCAGGTAGGTATCATCTCCATGAATAACAAGACCGGTGAAATCGTCGGTATCGGCGGCGGCCGTCACTATACCGGCGGTCGTGCATATAACCGTGCAACTGATGGCTTCAAACAGCCGGGTTCTTCTGTTAAGCCGATTCTGTCCTATGCTTTAGGCTTTGAATATCTGGGCTTCTCTCTGGATGAAGTTCTGGAAGACCGTCCGATTACACTGCCTTATGAAAGCCGTGTCCTGGTCAATGCGAACGGTACATATGCCGGTGATGTTACGCTGAAGATGGCAGTGGCACTGTCCCTGAACATCCCTGCAATTCTGACTTTGGAAGATGTTGTTGAAAAGGCAGGCAGAGAGACAGTCGTCAAGTATCTGCAGAGCCTTGGCTTCTCTCGTGTAACGGAAGATAACTTTGAATATTTGTTTGCGATCGGCGGTAATGAGTTTATGACAACACCGCGCGAACTTGCCGGTGCTCATGCGGCGATTGCCAATAATGGTGTATACAACCAGCCGCATACAATCAAGTACATCACGACAACTGTCGGTGATACATATTATCCTGAAAATCAGAACAAGAGAGTTATCTCTTCCGGTTCTGCCTGGCTGGTACTGCAGCTGATGCGCAATAACGTTGAAGCTGATGTCGGCAACTACATGGAAATCCTGGCAAGACAGTATCCTGTATATGCCAAGACAGGTACAACCGACTGGGGTGATTCCGGTATTTCCTACGGTATCCCTGAAGGTGCTTCCAAGGATAAGTGGATGGTATCCGAGACTTCCCAGTATACAAATGCGGTATGGGTCGGCTGGGATAAGGCCGTAGCCTGGGCCGGTACTTACTTTGCTAACTGGAAGTCCTATCTGAATATTCCCGGTAAGATCAACAAGCTTCTGCTGGATGCGGAAGAAGAAGTCAGCCCGGATACAGTGTGGGGTGTAGAACGTCCTTCTGATGTACAGGATGTCAGATTCGTCTATGGTACATATCCGCATGTAGCAGTTGAAGGATGGATGCCCGGCGGCAGTCTGATTACTTCGCAGATTTCCACGACAGGTCTGAAGAATTCACCTCTGGTATCTGCGTCCGAATACTCCAACGGCAAGCCGAACCTGAAGGGTATTACCGCAACACTGAAAAAGGGCGGTGTAAGGATTGTCTGGAATACGAATATGTCTTCCTGTACTGGTTCAACCAGAGATATTTCGCTGCATGATGAATGGAATGATATCCCTGCGACAGGTGCTTGTCTTGTCAACAATGGCTGGCTGGCAGGCGGCGCTTCCGGAAACTTCGTGGCGACAATCTATCAGGACGGTGTCTATGTCACATCCATCTCCAGTCGTACAGGACAGGCTGAAGTAGACCTCTCTTCCACAGATGGCAAGATCCGTGTCTGCGGATCCTACTCCAACGCATCCGGTTCCAGCCGTGAAGCATGCGCATATGCGGGATGGGCAGATGGTGAAAAGCCTGAGGAAGATGATGAGGACAAGGATAAGGAAAAGGATGATGAGGTAGTGGATGATGCACCTTCCATTGATGATCCGGTGGATACTCCTGAACCTCCTAAGCCTACACCTGAACCTACACCCGAACCTACTCCGGTTCCTACGCCTGAACCTCCGACAGATCCTGTTGTACCTCCGAATCCGGAAGAGAACGGTACCGGCGGCGACAGCGGCAACTGATGTATATAAGCGTATCTCTGATATGTGGTACGATTTTTTTTCGTGGTCATCTTGAATAAGCGAAACAGTTATGAC
>JAZUHS010000003.1:0-2046 GCA_045641845.1 Bulleidia sp.
AGTTTTCGAGACTACTCCTGAATTGAGGTATTCAGTAATTACTGCAATATCTTCTGCATCTTTGATCCGCTGAGTATTGTTAAGTACAATCACACTCTCATTTCTGACTTCACGCATCTCCTGTTTCTGCATTGCCTGGTGACAGTCAATGACCAAACAGTCTCTTCTTCGAAATACACTCTCAACTGCAAAGCTTTTCCCGGAACCGATCATACCGGTCATAAATATATTCTTATTCTGTGACAGCGCATGCTGGATCATCTTCTTTGCATGCGGTGTCACTGTAGACAATGTATACATGTCTTCTCCCTCCATGTTCTGATACGAAGATACACAAATACATTGATTGATATTTCGATTATTGACGATGCATCATAAATCATTGCAATGAATATCCAAATATTTGCTGTTTCATCATACACAGAGAGAAAACACCGATTCATTCTGAACAGGACATCAGTCGGGATATTCTATAGATTTCTTCTTTCATTTCATAGAAACCGGTACGAGGAATACCACCGGTATTGAAGTTCATCTCCCAGTCATCCAGCACACCGGCAAGAAATGCTTTCTTTTCCTTCGGCTTCAGCTGTGCAGCATATGATGCAATCGCATGATGATACTGCGGTATTCTGTTCATAACTCCTGCTGTCATCTTCCCTTCAGCAATCCCCTCAGCATCTGTATACTGCTTATGATCTATGAAGCCAAAAATCTTCATTTCAATACGGAATTCCTGCCTCAGTTCCATCAGGATTCTGCCAAGAAGATTGTCACCTTTCCAGTTAGTTACATCCTTCCATCTTTGATCATGCAGGTTAATGCCGATTCCCCAGACACGATCTCTTCCCGCACACTCGGCCACAAGCGCATTTCCTGTATGAAGCAGTGCATCCATGACTTCCGGATTCTGCAAGCATTTCTGTCTGACCGCAAACTTCACTGCATCATAGCGTACAGCTTCCCAGATATGCTGAATCTTTGCATAATCTGTGAAATATTCAGGACCTGCGTACTTCTTGATTTCCTCAGGATTCTCTGTCTTCATGATCATCTCATTAAGATCACTCCTGCCTGCAAGCAGTACCTTTCCTGACATCATGTACTGCTCAACGCAGCAGTATCTTTGTCCATGGAATGTAAATCCTGCCGGATACCAGTTGCTGAAAAGGCCGTACTCTTCTTCCGGTTTATGAAAGCCTATGATCTTAGTTCTGTTACTCATCATCTGTGATCTCCTTTGCCTTACACATGCAGTATATCCTTGTGAGGAACAGATATCGTCTCTGTTCAGGAGACATTCATGTCTATTTCACATAAAAAAGTGTCTCCCTGTCAGAGAAACACCTGTACGTAGATTAATATCTCAGTCTTTCCGGAAATTCAGGAATACCTGAACTCTATCTCTTGTAAATTCACTGAATTCACTCAGATCTTCCATAGTAATTGCACCGCACTCAATCAGTCCTGCAAGATTACGGGCCATAAGTGAAGGTGTCATGTCCACAACTACTCCTTCGCTCTTACGATCCGTATAAATTCGTTTTTCAATAGTATGGAAACGATTTGATGCCGGTACATCACTGCTCAGAAGCTGTATATACTCCTGACAGAGTTTTTCCATATATGCTTCCTGCCATTTACCGATTTTCTCTCTGAAGAGCAGCCAATCTTTATCTTTCTTAGCCATTGTTTTCACTAACTCTGCATGCAGTGAAGTTACCTTCATTATCTGCATCACAATGCATGGAAGAACCTGCTGTATCAATGACTGTGACCTGTGAAGGCTCAGGCAGGAAGACACTGGTTAATGCTGTACACTTTGCCATATTCACTTCTGTAAGGTTGATATTGTTTCTTAGATCCATTTCTTCAATTGCAGTACCGGAGACATTCACATACTGCAGCAGTACGTTATTCTTTGTATCAAGAGAAGTAACCTTTGTACTGCTTACATCAATGGACTGCAGCTGGGGAAACAGTTCAATGCCTTTGACGGACTCAATTCTGTCATTGCCTGCACAAAGAAGAATCAGTGTATTGTTT
>JAZUHS010000004.1:0-5752 GCA_045641845.1 Bulleidia sp.
CTGATGAAGAGTCCACAGTCACTTATGATGTCTTTGAGGCAAAGGCAGCACAGGACTGTGCCGATGCTGTCTACAGCTTCATCATGTCTCTGTAATGCACTCGTATCTATACGAAAACAAGCTCCTCACAAAGCCATTGCAGGCCTTCTGAGGAGCTTTTTGCATGTACTGAATATTCTTATGAATCAATCAGCGGAAAGGCTCAGGACTGCTCTTCCTCGTTGATATTCATATGCATGATGTTTCTGTAGCGGGAACCGATGGTACGTTCCAGTTCGAAAGGTTCACCCTCCAGATTGTTATAGCTGTCAATGAAGTTTCTGATCAGTGATACTTCTTCATCAGAAAGATCAAAGGAGAATGTACGGGCATTGTCCTGTACATGTCTGCTGTTTCTAAGACCGATAATCGCTGCAGCGACTGCTTCCTGCTTCAGAATATACTGTACGGCTACCTGAGGAATACCGACATTGTGCTGATCGGCGATGTTCTTCAGCAGCACCAGCAGCTTCTGATAGCCATCCCAGCCAAGAGAATCCTCAATGACCTGCAGATACTTGACCTGAGAACGTGTTTCCGCTGCAACTTCCTCATAGGACTTGCCGATATAGCGTTCTGCCAGGAAACCGCCGGAGAGAGTGCCGTAGCAGATCATGGAGATGTTATGGTCTTTGCAGTACTGCTGCATCTTCTTTTCCACTCTGCGGTCAAAGACGGAATACTGTGTCTGAATGGATACAACCGGTACACCGGCATCGATCAGCTTTGCAAGATTATCTGTATCGAAGTTTGTAACACCGATATTTCTGATCTTGCCTTTCTTCTGCAGATCCACAAGATCCAGTGCCGTCTGAATGCATCCGTCTGTTTCATAATCCCACCAGTGGAACTGCACCAGATCCAGGCAGTCCTTGTTCAGACGCATCAGGGAACGATCAATGATGCTTTCCGTGAATTCCTTTGTGACATTGGAAAGCATGTTGATATCAGGAACATACTTTGTATGTACATGAACGGAATCAGGATCGAAGTTTCCTTCCGCCTTCTTGCGGGCGATGAAGGAACCGATGAATTCCTCGGCACCGGTATAGATATCGGCACAATCGAATGTATTGAAGCCCATATCATACAGCTCATAGAAAGCCTTCATGACATCTGTAAAGTCAACAGCATGGTCCAGGCTGTGACCTTCGGAAAGCTGCCAGCATCCGTTTTCAATACGGCTGATGCTGTAGCCGGGGGATAATTCAAACTTGCTGTTCATAGCGTTTATTCTCCTTCCTTTGCAAGAGGTACAACAGTGCATTCACTGTGACTCTGGATTCTCTTAGCTGTACGTGTAATGCGGAAACGGGCACCGCAGTTAGGATCCGGACAGGCAATATCGCAGTCACTCAGCATCCAGTCATTGGGATGCAGCGGTCTTTGCTTGGCCGGCAGCAGGGGAAGCAGTGCACTTAATGTATACATGGAAAAGGAATTGGTTCCTTCAAAGACAAGATTCTCTCCCTGTACCAGAAAGTAATCACCGACATGGTGGGAACAGACAAAAGGCTTATCACCCTCTACTACTTCCACCTTAAGGTCATACAGTTCAAATTCATCATTCATGATTCACTACCTCGTTATTACAGAAATCCTACTGCATTCACTACATAAAGACAAATGAAAAACTCCCTCATGTTAAATGAGAGAGTATACCGGCTACTGTTCCGCCCTGAAACCTTCTTCACGTGAACCGGTGAGTTTGATGACTGCCTTTCTGCCGGGTGTGAGCTGATCCTTCAGAATCTTAATCTCGTACTCTTCACCATCTACAAAGTGAAGTGTCAGTGTGATCTGTGTCATAGGATCAAGAGAATTCAGCTCCTGCTCACTGATGTCAAATGTCAGTTCACTGCCTTTTTTCAAAGGTGTCATATCTGCATTCATGCCGGTTGAATTGAACTTGTCCGCGGATAATGAAATGGAACTGATGCTTTCTTCGGTGAAGTTGATGACCTGCAGTCCGCAATAGAATGAATCTGCAGGTTCATAGTAGACATTGGTACTGAATCCGACTGCCCGCAGCAGATCTTCATAAGCACTGATGGAACGGCAGGACTGCTTGGGATTGATTCTGAAATAGCTTTTAACTTCTTCTGCTGTTAGTGCAAATGTCTGCAGACCTTCATCGGTATTGTATTCAAAGCGTATTTCATCCAGATTGCCGATACCGCCAAGCAGAACGGAGCCATAGCGGACCAGCTGTGTTTCGACCTGTTCCTGATATTCACTTCTGACCTTCTGATCAAACATGATTGTCCATGTATAAGGATGTTCCTCTGCTTCCAGCATATTTGTATAGGAACCCATTGCATAGGACAGTCCCAGAGCTTCCGAGAAAGCAATGCTGGCCGGCATATCGCCGCAGTATTCGTGTACATATCTGTATGTGTCAGAGGCGATAGGGGAAATGTGATTGCCGTCAGACCAGACAATACGATCACCGATCACAACTTCTTTGATTTCATCACTGAAAGTTCTGCTTTCACTGAAGGAATGGTTCCCGGAAACAGATCCGATGATGCCGGAGAAGGAAATCTCAACAGTACCGTCCTTTTCACGGAAGCGGATGTTCTTGGGATATTCAGGGGCAGCCTGTCCTTCGATAGTAACCATATTGCGTGATACATTCAGTGTATAGGCAACGTGGGAAGGATCCAGAGCTGCACCGATCAATAGATACTTCAGTCCAAAGCAGACAGCGATCACAGCGGCAATGGCGGCGATGGAAGCGATCATCGACTGTACTGTACGCTTCCTTGTCTTCTTCAGATAATCAATTTCAGCGTGATCTTCTTCTGTGATTTCAGGCAGCGTGCCTGTCATTTCCTGATACTTTCTGCGGCAGGATTCACAGCTTTCCAGATGCTTCCTTACAAGTTCCGTCGTAACGGGACTAGTCAATCCGTCGATATAGGAAGGAAGCAGATCTTCTATAACTTCACAGGGGATATTCATTTTTTCACTCATGCTTTACGAGCTCCTTTCTGATGATTTCCTTGGCACGATAGAATGTCACACGTGCCCAGTTTTCACTTCTGTTCAGCACTTCTCCAATTTCACGGAAGGAGAGATTTCCGTACATACGGAGATAGAGAACTTCGCGATAGGGTTCTTCGACTTTGTGCAGCAGTTTCAGCAGTTCAATTCGGTTTTCTTCCTTCAGCAACAACTCCTCCGAAGAAGGAACAGTCGCTGAGGTTTCTTCTACCTGATCATGGATTCTGTTCTTTCGCAGATAGTTTTTCAGCTGATTGTCGGCGATGGAACAGAGCCAGGTTGTTACCTTGCAGGAACCATCATAGCGATCGCTGTTCTTTATGGCCTGATAGAAGGTTTCCTGCGTCACTTCCTCGGCAATCGTTTCATTGCCTGTCTTTGACATCAGATAGCGGTAAACCATTCTGGCATGATTCCGGTAGATTTCATCCATGTTCTGCATCGTGCACCTCCTTTCGTCTGTTCATCTGTTAATGCTGCAGGAGTTCGTTTCGTTACAGAAATTCTGCGATTTTCATCACAGATTTTAAGTAATTCAGATCATTGTATACAGCTGTGAAAATGAGTGCATCTGCACTGTTCTGCTGCTTCGATTATACATGGTTCTCTTCATACTGCGCTCAGAAACAGGCGGTCAGGGAGGGTAAGCAGAGGATGTCAGCTGTGTAACCTGAACTATTAGAATTATATATAAGAAGTTATAGAAGTATATGCAGATAATTATATTCGCGCTTATCTCCTGTCTTGCTATCCAAATTTGCTTATTGCAGAAAAGATAGTTATAAACAGATATAATGTAACAATGTAACAACTTACATTTAAATGTAAATTTGTGTAACAAAAATGATCGGCTGAGGTTTACTTTCAATATTGGCGGCATATAGAATACCTTCAACGCACTTATCGGAGGTAGATATATGCTCAATATCAAAGTTGAAAAAACAGCCGCACCCAAGCAGAAACCCGCTGATGAAAACAAGCTGGGCTTCGGCAAGATCTTCTCAGATCACATGTTTGTGATGGATTACACCGAAGGTCAGGGATGGCATGATCCGCGCATCATTCCTTATCAGCCGTTCCAGCTGGATCCGGCATGTACAGTATTCCACTATGCCCAGGAAATCTTTGAAGGTATGAAAGCTTACAGAACAGCAGACAACAAGATTCAGCTGTTCCGTCCTGAATGCAACGCAGAACGTATGCAGAATTCCGCAGATCGTCTGTGCATTCCGACCATTCCCGTTGAGGATTACATTCAGGCTGTCAAGGCTCTGGTTGAAATTGATGCCGACTGGGTTCCTTACAGCTATGGTGCATCTTTATATCTGAGACCGTTTGTCATTGCGACAGATGTAGGTCTTGGTGTGCATGCCGCAAAGAATTATATTTTCTGCGTCATTGCATCTCCTTCCGGTGCCTACTATGCCGAAGGCATCAATCCTGTACGTATCTACGTTGAAGATGAATATATCCGTGCCGCTCCCGGCTTAACCGGCTTTACCAAGTGCGGAGGCAACTACGCAGCCAGCATCAAGGCAGGGGAACTTGCCGCACAGCTTGGCTATGCACAGGTATTATGGCTCGATGGTGTCGAGAAGAAATACGTTGAAGAAGTAGGCTCCATGAACAACATGTTCAAGATTGCCGGCAAGATCTATACAGCTGCCATTGAAGGTACTGTACTCCCCGGTGTTACAAGAAGAAGCTGCATCGATCTTCTGAAGGAATGGGGCTATGAAGTCATCGAAGGAAAGCTGGCTATTGAAGATGTCATGAAGGCCGGTCACGATGGCACGCTTGAGGAAGTATTCGGTACCGGTACAGCTGCCGTTGTTTCACCTGTCAAGGAATTAACATGGAAGAATGACACAGTCTATATCGGTGATGGCAATATCGGTGCATTAACACAGAAGCTCTATGACACACTGACAGGTATTCAGTGGGGAAAGATTGAAGATACAAGAGGCTGGATCAGCCCCGTTGTACAGAAGTAAAAAGATCAGAAAGAGAACAGGAGGAAAGCAGTATGCTTACAGACATTATGAACATTCTATATACAGCAGTGCTTTCCGTATGCATTTCTGCCATTATCAAGCGCATGATCAGCGCTGTTAATGAACGAATTATTCACATACAACCTGTTTTCGTCTGAGCTTCGTCTTTTCATGCAGTCTGAAATGCGGAGTGAGGAACAATCCTGCTCCGCTTTTTCAATGGAAAGAAGGTGGTTTCATGAGTACGCACATCAGCAGTACTCAGGATATTGCGGACATATTACAGAAGGTGCTCAGTTCTGATTTCAGAATGAAGAAGCACGTTAAATTCGACAGCTTTACTGCAGATTTTGTTTTCTCGGACAGCGTACAGTACGGCCGCACTCTGGCTTTTTCGCACAAGGCGATCGATACATACGATACCTATGAAAACATCTATGTATGCAAAGAGGATCTTCATGCCGGAACATTTACAAAAAGAATGCAGGAGATCTATACAGGCATACGAAAGACGCTGCAGCCGGATACAAAGCATTAAGTCGGATCGTAGCCATGTCGTTCTGTGAGCCAAGGAGTTGGTTTCAAGTGTTGTCTTCCTAAGACCGCTTGGCCTCCGACTTCTATGTATGCAAAGAGGATCTTCATGCCGGAACATTTACAAAAAGAATGCAGGAGATCTATACAGGCATACGAAAGACGCTGCAGCCGGATAC
>JAZUHS010000005.1:0-7485 GCA_045641845.1 Bulleidia sp.
GTAAATACCTACTACTTCAATGTCGCTGTCCAGTGCACATCTGGTAACTGCTCTGATTGCGGCATTCATACCCGGGGCATCGCCGCCGGATGTTAATACACCAATTTTCTTAATCATATTCATCCCCCCGAATATGTTTTAAAGCTTGCTTCTGCGATCCTTTCCGACAAGTTCAGTCGGTGCCGCAAGATGCTCGATACGTTCGATAATACGCGCAGCTTTGATTTCTTCTTCCTTGCCGCGGCTGGAATAACGGAAATGTCTACCCAGAGATTCAATATCCTCATTGGACGTGAACCATGTTGCAAGTCCGTCTTCATATCGTTTGGAAAGCAGCGGCAGCAGAATCTGATCACGATTCCATTCTGTGACACTTTCTGCACCGATGTCATCGATGACAAGGAACTTTGCAAAGCAGGCACGCTTGAATTCTGTTTTGTATTCACCTTCATGAACCCCATCTGCCATACGTCGGCAGAATGAGGGGTAATGAATAAAGGCAACTGTTTCACCCTGCTTGGCATGATAGTTGCATGCACATGCAGAAAGATATGTCTTGCCTGAACCCATGTTGCCATAGATATACAGACCCTTTGAGGAACTGCACGCTTCCATAGCTTCTGCAAATACATCCAGATACTGATCGGATTCATTCGAAGTATCCGTCTGTTCAAAGGACACAGTGCTGTAGGAAGCAGGAAGATCTGAAATCAGATACTTCTCCAGATGCGCCTCCCCTTTCATCTTATCTCTTTCAAAACGGCATGCTGTCTGCACACGCTGAAGCAGACCATCATAGGCAAGGTTATCGTAATATCCCTTCTGCTTCTGTCCGCATTCCTGCAGCCCTTTGCATTTCATGCAGGGCGCAAGACCCTCAAACCATGCGGCGATGCGGAATGGCGAACGCTGGATCAGATTCAGAGGAAGTTCATGCACATTCATCATTCTGATCAGTTCAGCATTGTTCTTCAATTCATTGATCTTCTCTTCCGCAGCCTGTTTCTGCTGCTGGCTCGGAGTAATCGTGAAATCTGCTTTGATCATGACTGTTCTCCCATCTTCTTCTGCATCTCTCTGACGCGTGCAAGCTTGTCCGAACTTGCCTTCTTTTCTTCAGGAAGAGCTCCTTCCTTCTGTTTGCGATAATATGCGGGTGTGGCAACAACATTCACTTTGTTTCTTATTGCCTTTTCCAGACTCTTTTTCGTCTGGGTAATTGCCTGTTCACGTGTCTTCACACTATCTCTTGCCCATTCACCTGCAACACTTTCAACGAATTTGCGGTTCAGGCGATTAGAGGAAACACTGAGAATGTATTCAATCATTACATTGATCACTTCACTGCCGAAGTGCATATCCGCTGCGAGATACTGCAGAATTGAACGATCTGCACCAGTAACAGGACGTCCTTCCTGCTTCATCTGCAAAAACATTGCCGGCGGCAGTGTATAAGGATCATCCGACTGCACTGTTTCCACCTTTGCACGGGAAGCCAGCAGCTTCAGACGTTCGGTATTGAGGATCATTGTATTCATATCCATGCATCGGCCGGTCAGATCACGCATGACGTCAACGGAAATACCATTGACTGCCGCAAGATGACAGATCAGATTCAGATTCTCCGGTGTACGTGCCTCTGCCGGGAAAATCAATGTGCTGGTGCGGGAAATGAATTCAGAGAAATGCGGCCAGACACTGTCGCCGCGGATCATGGCAGGATTCTCATATACTTCGTTGAACACTACACTGCGGTCAATGTCGCTGCCTGTATTGACAACAGGTCTTGTCACTTCGGTGTAACCGGTCTTTGCCAACATCACAGCACCGAATCTGGCAAGTGCAGCTTCTGTTTCTTCCTTGCCCATTGCCGCAAGATATCTGCCCATGAAACCTCTGGAGGCAATCACTTCCTGCGCAGCAGGAACACGGTTCAACTCAAAAATATACGAATTCGTCATACCTGTACTGCGGTTCCAGGTCTTCAGCAGAGAAAACTCTTCGAGACGTGCCAGTGTACGTTCAAACTCATCACTGTGCAGACCTGACAGATGCAGAAGCTTTCTGATCTTCTCCGAACCGTTCAGACTTCCCGATTCAGAAGCCAGTGTCATATACAGAGCAGTTCCGTCACAGCCGATCAGAGGCTGGTACAGCAATGTCAGTACACGGATCCCTTCTGCGGAAATACCGTACCGGCACTCCGCTCTGTATGTATCATCCTGATTAATTGCCATTTCTGCTCTCTTTTCTGAGATCTCTGATCCAGAGATTGATCTCATGGTCCAGATCTTTCAAAGCACCATCGTTATAGATTACCTTATCCGCACGGGCAATCTGCTTTTCCGGATCAATCTGACTGTTATATCTGCTTTCTGCTTCTTCACGTGAGTATTCACGATCTTCCATCATTCTTGCAATTGCAGTTTCCTTACTGCTTGTGATCACGCAGATTTCATCGAAGAGATCTTCAAAACCTGCTTCAAACAGCAGCGGTACTTCTGCAAAGCAGAACGGTCCGGACTGTCTTGCAATGAACTTTTCCAGTCCTTCGCGAACATAAGGGTGCACAATTGCGTTCAGTGTCTTTCTCTTTTCTTCATCACTGAAGACAATGCCTGCCAGCTTCTTTCGATCGATGTCACCATCTTCACCGATCAGATCAGAACCAAATGCATCAACAATCTTTGCAAAGCAGGGATTGCCTGCATGTGTTGCCATGGCACCGAATTTATCGCTGTTAAACACCTGCATTCCTCTTCTTTTCAGCAGAATGCCGACAGATGTCTTTCCGGATGCGATAGTTCCTGTAATTCCGATCTTTTTCATAAAGCTCTCCTTTTATTTCTGACAGACAGGACAGTAATAGCTGCTCCTGCCGCTGATGAATTTCATATGTATATCATGACCGCAGCGCGGACATGTTTTCTGAAGATGTACTGTACAGTCTGTCTGAAACCTGCCGTTCACGCCCAGACTGGATGTGTAGGAACGGATTGTCGTACCGCCGGCTGCGATTGCGGCAGTCAGAATCCGCTGTGTTTCACGGACGATATTCTCTTCGTCCCTGCGAGTAATGCGGGCGCAGGATCTGCCCGGTCTCAGTCTGCATGCAGCAAGAACTTCATCCGCATAAATATTGCCCAGTCCGGCTACGAAATGCTGATCCAGCAGCAGTGATTTCAATGGCTGTGTTCTGCCTTTTTTGTAGGCATGCACATACGCCTGATTGAATTCATCGGTAAACGGTTCAGGACCCATGCCTCTGAATTCGGTGAAATCATGATCTGCCGCAAACAGTTCCATGCGACCGAACTTACGTGTGTCATGATAACGCAGTTCTCTGCCATCCGACAATGTAAAGATCACATGCACATGCCGATCATAAGGTTCTTCCGGCTCCTGCAGAAAGAATTTGCCTTCCATGCGCAGATGCACCGTCAGTGTTACATGCGGCATACGGAAAATCAGATATTTCCCTCTTCTTTCGAAACCTGTAAAGGTTTCCCCTTGCAGTCTTTCCGCAAATTCCGCAGCATCATGTTCCACCGTCTTTGCATACAGGACGCGGGTTGCAGTAATAGATAAGCCTGCGATCTGATGTTCCAGTGTACGCAGTACGGTTTCAACTTCAGGAAGTTCGGGCATAGATCACTTCGCCTCATACCAGTCTTTGCCGATAGAGCATTCTGCTGTAAGCGGAACCTTCAGTGTCATCGCTGTTGTCATGCCTTCGTTGATGATCTGTGTCATCTGATCGATTTCCGCTTCAGGTACATTGAAGATCAGTTCATCGTGAACCTGCAGAATCATGCGGCTGCGAACACCTGCATCCTGCATGCGGCGATCGATGGAGATCATTGCCAGCTTGATCAGATCGGCTGCGGAACCCTGAATCGGAGCATTCATCGCTGCACGCTTGCCGAATTCACGGACCATATAGTTCTTATCATGGATTTCCGGAATATCGCGGCGTCTGCCGTTCATGGTCTCGGAATAACCTGTTTCTTCACACTTCTTTACAACGCTGTTCATATAACCGCGGATCTTCGGATACTTTTCGTAGTATCTGGCAATGAAGTCCGCCGCTTCGTTACGGGAAACACCAAGCTGTTCTGCCAGACCAAAGTCACTGATACCATAAACGATACCGAAGTTAACTGTCTTAGCCTGACGTCTCATATCCGGAGTAACATCTGCCTGGGCTACGTCAAAGACATCCATTGCCGTCTTGGTATGAATATCAATCCCCTGATTGAATGCTTCAATCAGAGATGTTTCATCTGCCATATGTGCCAGCATACGCAGTTCAATCTGGTGATAGTCGCTGGAAATCAGTACACAGCCTTCTTCCGGTACAAAAGCCCTGCGGATCATCTTGCCCTCTTCATCGCGGACACTGATATTCTGCAGATTCGGTTCACTGGAGGAAAGTCTGCCTGTAGTTGTAGCACACTGGTTATAGATGGTATGAATCTTACCATCCTTACAGATATATTTCTTCAGACCTTCTGCATATGTACTGTAGATCTTTGAGTACTTGCGGTAATTCAGAATCTGATCAATGATCGGATGATCATCACGCAGCTTTTCCAGCTTATCAGCAGAAGTTGTACGCTTCTTGCCGCTGTAGAGGCCAAGATCGTCATACAGAACTTCAGCAAGCTGCTTTGTGGAATTGACATTGAATTCTCTGCCGGCGAGTCTGTAGATCTCTGATGCAAGCATGTTGATCTTACCCAGCATTTCCTCTGCAATTGCATTCAGTACACTGACTTCACAGCGGATACCTTCCCTTTCCATACGGAAGAGGATCTCTGTCAGCGGCATTTCCATGTCATAGTACAGTTCTTCCATCTTATATTCATGGATTCGGGGCATGGATGCTTCCAGGATACGCCCGATATTCACCGCCTCTTCACATGCATGCTTCATCTGCAGTTCTTCATCAATCAGCAGAATCTCCTTACCGGGCTTACCGTAAACATCGTCCTGTGTCACGCTGAGTGTCAGACCGAAGTTCTCCATGATCTTGCGTGTGTCTGTGAGGGATGAATCAGCCAGGGAAGCAGCGATCATAGCATCGTCATGGAAACAGATGGCAATGCCGGAGCCATCCAGAAGATGCAGTGCACGCTTAATGTCATAGCCTGTCTTGAAAGGTTCGGTCGCAGAAAGATATGCAAGAAGAGCTTCATCCTTCTTTACATCTTCACTGTCCATATAGACACAGCGTCTGCCGAAGCAGAAGCCAAAACCGCGGAGTTCTGCACGCAGATAGGAACCGCCGGTTTCATCTACATATACAGCACATGCTTCTTTCAGCAATGCTTCATCCATCTTTTCACAGCGGATAAACTGCATCGGCTCTTCCTTTTCCTCTGTTTCCTGAGGCTCTGCAGAGCTCATTTCACTTAAACGCTGCTCATATCGCTGTGCTGTAGAATTCATGTCCAGAGACTTCAGAAAGCGCACCAGAGATGCATAATCAGGTGCATAGCCGCAGTCATCTGCAGTAAAGTCCAGAGTTACATCGCGGCGGATAGTTGCAAGTTTCTTTGAAAGAAGTGCAGAATCGTGTCCGGCCATGATCTTCTTCTGAGTTGCACCCTTCAGTTCATTTTCATGTGCCAGTACACCTTCCACAGTTTCATACTGTTCAAGAAGCTTCAGTGCTGTCTTTTCACCAATACCGGCCACACCGGGAATGTTATCACTCTTATCGCCCATCAGGCCTTTGAGATCAATGATCTGCAGAGGTACAATGCCCATCGTTTCCTTCAGCAGTGCAGGTGTCATGACATCCATTTCCGTCAGACCCTTCTTCATCAGCATAACGCTGGTTGTATCATCCACCAGCTGCAGCATATCGTGATCACTGGTCAGAATGGATGTTTCATATTCAGTGCTCATTTTGGAAGCTGTGCCGATCAGATCATCTGCTTCAATATCAGGCATTTCCACCCAGCGGATATTGGCTGCATCCAGAAGGTCACGGACCAGCTGGAACTGCGGTACCAAATCGTCCGGAGCCGGCTTTCTGCCGCCCTTGTAATCCGCGTACAGTTCATGTCTGAATGTATGCTTGCCGGCATCAAATGCTACCAGAACTGAATCCGGTCCCATCATGTCAATCGCTTTCTGCAGCATGGAAATAAAGCCGAAGACAGCATTGGTCGGCAGACCTTTGGATGTTGTCATCGGTTTGCCATAGGCTGTTGCGTAGTATGCGCGGAACAGCATGGAATTGCCGTCCGTAATAAGGAATTTCTTCATATGCACCTCCTGGTCATATACGGATCAAAGCCGGCTTGTCATGCCGGCTGTTTCTTTTAAATGATTATTCTTCTTCGCCGGTTTCTTCAGCCGCAGCTTCTTCTGTCACCTGTACGGCAGCTGCACGCTTCTCTTCCATCGTCTGCAGAACACTGAGGTTCTCATACATGATGGAGAGATAATCTTTGCCGGCTCTCACTTCTGAGGCAGAAAGAGAGGAAAGGTTGCTGAGGTCCACTCGGATCAGTCCGAGTTCTTCCTGAAGTTCATTGAACAGAGCAATCATTTCACTGCCCATATTAGGTTCGTAGACAATGTACTTCACGCCATCACTGACAATTCGGTTCTTGATGATTTCCAGCTGCTTTTCGTTAGGAAGAACACCGTATCTGGAAAGAACGATCGGATATACTTCAATACCGTATGTCTTCTGCCAGTTGCCGAAACTGGGTGTCATGGAAACAAAGGCAATGCGGTTGCCGTTCTTGAACATGGAAGTGGAAAGCTTCTGATACTGCGCATCCATGTTGACCAGATCGTTCTCAAGAGCTGAATAGTTCTTAGTGAATATATCCTTCTGTTCCGGATAGCGTTCGATCAGCCAGTCACGGATGTTGCCGGCAGTGGAAAGCATCGCAATCGGATCAATCCAGATATTCAGATCCTTTACCGTCAGATCGATATTGCTGAAAGGCTCACCCTTGTAATAATCAGATTCCACAAAAGCAACTTCATCACCGGCAGTAACAGGAGTATAGCGGCGGAAGTCATAGACGGCATTCATCACGGACAAATCGACCAGTTCCGCACCGGTTTTACTGATTACGGAAGAATGCACTTCCATGTAGGGTTCCAGTTCACCGATATGAAACAGCACGGCAGCATCACTGAGAATTTCTTCATAGCTGTCGGAGATCTTCGCCTTCTGTACGATCGTAGCAGAATCCTGCTGAATTGAAACAGAGTCGATCTGATCACCGCCAAGTCTCTGCAGCAGATATCCGAGCGGGTAAATTGTATATGCGATTTTTGTTCGTACATTGACACAGCCTGTCAGAAGCGGCAGCGCAAGACAGACAGCAAGTATATATCTCAGAAATTTTCTCATTAATATCACCATTACTGACAACCCGAAAACACAGGTTTTGCCGTGCCATTATTCTATCATTGTTTATACAGGCCTGTCATGCATTCTTCCAGAATTCCCAT
>JAZUHS010000006.1:0-5583 GCA_045641845.1 Bulleidia sp.
GACTTAGGAAAAGTGATATTATATGTTGGAGATCTGAGAGGAGAGTGGCAGAAGATGTTTCTGGTAAGTCTTGCAAAGCAGTTTGAGATTGGAAATCCACATTATGTTGCTGGTAAAAATGGATGTGAGATAGCCAGAGAAGTGATATGTATCTGTACGGGAGAAGAACTGGAAACAGAAGATTTGATGTATGTTGACAAGAGTCCGGAATATTGGATTGGATGGTCGTTGGCTTATTATCAATGGCTTCGAGGTGTGACCTTTTCGGAGATGGAAGAAGTACTACCGGTAGATGAGATGTATGGGATGTATGCAACTTTACATGAGGCAGATATTACACTTTTTGTAGAGATTATGGATGAACGTATGTCAGCAAGAAAAAAAGAATCTCAGTTAAAGCGTCTTCGTTCCTATGCACGAATGTCGCAGAGTGAACTTGCAAGGGAATCAGAGGTTCCGCTTCGCCAGATTCTTGTGAAGCCATCGCATTTATGTTATGCGATGGCTTTTCCTTTCATAAGTCCTATTGACGTTTTATTATTAATTTAATACAATATATTGAGTTTTTACTTCACAATGATAAAGCACAGAAGTGGCAAAGCATAAAAGCAAAAAACGTGAAATGTATTGATGAGGAGAATACAGGAATTATGAAGATTATTGTATGTATGAAACAGGTACCGGCCGGAACAAAGGTTGATATTGATCCGAAAACTGGCGCATTAAAGCGTATGTCCGGTGCCACAAGAACGAATCCATATGATTTGTTTGCATTGGAAACTGCACTTCAGATTCGCGAAAAAGTTGGGGGAACTGTAACAGCAATTACTATGGGACCGGCACAGGCAGAGATTATGATGAAAGATGCTTTCTCTATGGGTGCTGATGAAGCAGTGATCCTTTCAGACAGAAAGTTTGCAGGTGCAGACGTACTTGCAACATCTTATGTACTGACTCAGGGAATCCAGCTTTTAGGCGGTGCTGACCTGATCATCTGTGGACGTCAGACAACAGATGGCGATACTGCACAGGTTGGACCGGCTATCGCAGAGCATATGCATATTCCACATGCAGCATGGGTATCTGAAGTAACAGATGTAAACGAAGAATGTATCCAGGTAAAACAGGATCTTGCAAGTGTTTGTCAGGTATCTGAGATTCCATATCCATGTCTGATTACGGTAGACAAAGATATCAATGTACCGAGACTGCCGTCTTATATTTTAAAGAAAAAGACAGCAGATAAGCAGGTTAAGATTCTCACATTTGAAGATATGCCGGATCAGAATCTTGATCGTTATGGTCTCATCGGATCACCAACATCCGTAGAGAGAATGTTTGCACCACCGGAAAAGGAAAAACAGGTTTATTTAGAAGGTGATGCTATAGAAAAAGCAGAAAAGCTTTTCGGTATTTTAACCGGAAAGAAGATTATATAGGAGGGATAGAACATGGAGTTTATTAAATTTGATGCGAAAAAGTGTACGCTCTGTGGGAAATGTATCGACAAGTGTCCCTTCGGAGCATTAAAGATGGAAGGGGACGGAATCGTTGTTGGAGATACCTGTCGTATGTGTGGTCTCTGTGTGAGAAACTGTCCGGAAAAAGCCATCAAGTTTGAGCAGAAAGCGAATGAGATAGATAAGAGTGAATGGAAGGATTTCCTGATCTTTGCAGAACAGGAAAGAGGTGACATTCATCCGGTTGCCTTCGAGCTTATCGGAGAAGCAAGAAAGATGGCAGCGAAAGTTGATTTTAAGGTAAAATGTGTCATTCTCGGTGGAGAAGGTACAGCGGATAATGCGAAGAAGCTTTTAGCTTATGGAGTTGATCAGGTGTATGTTTATGAACATGCAGAACTGGAAGGCTTCCGTGCAGCTGTTTATGCCCGTGTCGTTGCAGATTGCATCGCAGAGATCAAGCCAAGTTCGGTACTGATTGGAGCAACAGCTCTGGGACGTTCTCTTGCACCAAGACTTTCTACAAGATTCCATACAGGATTAACAGCAGACTGTACTACACTTGATATTAAGCAAAACACAGATATGATTCAGATCAGACCTGCATTTGGTGGTAATATCATGGCACAGATTGCAATTACAAAGTCTCGTCCACAGTTTGCGACTGTACGTTATCGCGTTATGGATACAGCGAAAAAAGTTGAGAATCCGAATGGTGAGATCATTGTTCGTGAAGTAACAGAAAAGATGTACGAGAGTGATATCCGAATCATTTCTTCTACTGTGATCGAAAAGAAAAAGAGTCTCGAAGAAGAGGATATTATTGTTGTTGCAGGTCGTGGCTGTAAGAATGATAAAGGTGTTCAGCTTTGTAAGGAACTTGCAGATGCACTGGGTGGTCAGTTAGCATTTACAAGACCTATGGTAGAGAATGGATTTGGCGATCAGTCACGACAGATTGGTCTTTCAGGACGTACTGTTCGTCCGAAACTGATCATTACTTGTGGTGTTTCCGGTGCAATTCAGTTCACTTCCTGTATGAATGCATCTGAATGTATCGTAGCGATCAACAATGATCCAAAGGCTCAGATCTTTGGAGTAGCTCACTATTGTATCGTTGATGATCTGAATGTAGTAGTACCAAAACTGACAGAACTGATCAGTAACAGAAAGGAGGACTAGGTTATGGCTTTTCCTTATAAGAAAATGACGAAGGAAGACTTCGACTACATTAAGTCTGTGACAGCAGCAGACCGTGTGTGGGTAGGTGAAGAAATTGCGAATGAATATTTCAAGGATGAGATGCCGGAATATGGTATCTATGAACCAGAGCTTTATGTAGAAGCTGAGAATAAAGAAGAGATATCTGCAATTATGAAGTATGCATATCAGGAGAATATCCCGGTAGTATGTCGTGGCGCCGGTACCGGTCTTGCCGGTGGAGCAACCTGTAAATATGGTGGCATTATGCTTTCTATTATGAGAATGAATAAGATATTCCCGATTGACCATAAGAATCAGACAATTACCGTTGAGCCAGGTGCACTTCTTATCGATGTACAGGCAGCAGCAACAGCAGAAGGCATGTTCTATCCACCAGATCCAGGTGAAAAGACAGCCTCTATCGGAGGTAATATCATCACCAATGCAGGTGGTATGAAGGCTGTTCGTTATGGATTGACCCGTGATTTTGTTCGCTGCATTGAAGCTGTTATGCCAGATGGTTCTATCATGAATTTTTCTTCCAACGTTGTAAAGAATACAACAGGTTATGATATCAAAGATCTTGTTATTGGTTCGGAAGGTACACTTTGTATCCTGACACAGGCAACTTTAAAACTTCTTCCTGCACCAACCTGTAGCTGTACTCTGGTTATGCCTTTTGCAAGTCTGGAAGAATGCGCAGATATGGTACCAAAGGTACTGGAACTTCCATTTGTACCAACAGCTATTGAGTTCCTTGAAAGAGAGCTTATTGATATTGTAGAAAAGAATCTGAAGAAGATGCTTCCAGTAAAACAGGGTGAAGCAGTTCTGATCGTTATGTATGATGCATCCAGTCAGGCAGAACTTGACAGCGCAGTAGAAGCTGCAGCAGAAGCAGCTCTTGCAAATGGAGCATTTGACTGTTGTATTGCAGATACTCCGGAACGTGCCGCATCTGTATGGGCAGTTCGTGGCGGTATTCTGGAAGGTATGAAGGCAGATTCTGTATCGCAGGAGGAATGTGACGTAGTAGTACCAAGAGCCAGAATTGCTGAGTATGTTAAGGCTGCAAAGAAGATTGCACTTTCTCATGGAATACGCGTTGAGCCGTGTGGACACTGTGGTGATGGCAACATTCATACAGAGATGCTTCGTGGTGCCGACATGAGTGATGAAGAGTGGAAGAGCGCAACGCATGCCAGCTTAAAAGAACTCTATGCATTATCAAAAGAACTGGGAGGTCAGCTTTCAGGAGAACATGGTATCGGAAATGGCCGTATCGAATTCCTGGAAGAGTTTGTAGGCCCAAGAATGATCCAGTTATATAAAGCAATCAAGCTTGCATTTGATGATAAACTGATCCTCAATCCAGGCAAGATGATTGAGTTTAATAAATAGTAAACATTATAACAAAATAAAGGAGACGAAATATGAGTAACAAAAAATCACTGCTTGTGGATAAAAATAAAATGCCACTTGCCATGGGTATTGCATTCGTTGCGTTCACCACACAGTTCGGTGGCGGTTTTGCTTCCGGAGCACAGATCAAACAGTACTTTATCAACTATGGAATCTGGTGTCTGCTTCTTCCGATCATAAGTCAGGGGCTTTATTCCATCTTTTTCTGGTATGGAATGCGCTATGCATATAAGCATCAGACATATGATTATCGTTCATTTTCAGATAGCCTCTATGGACCTACACGTGTAGTTATGTCAAATGCTTTTGAAATCTGTTATCTGATCATGATTGGTACAGCATCTGCAGCAGCATTTGCAACAGGTGGATCTACATTAAATACACTGACAAAAGTTCCTTACTGGCTGTGTACTCTGATCATTGCTGTATTTATCTTCGTAATCGCAATGTATGGTACCAATGTAGTTCGTAAGGCAGCATCTACTTTATCTGTACTGATTATTGTTGGTCTTCTCGTAGTTCTGATTCCAAACCTGATTGCTCAGGCACCTGCTATTGGTGAAGCAATCAGCAACATGAAAGCTGGCCAGATGGTAGCTGCTTCCAACGAAACAGGTGCATTCGGTCCTGCTCTCTGGAGCTCATTCCTCTACTTCCTGTTCCAGTTATCTTCTGTATCAGTTATGTACCAGCATATGGAGCCTGTAACAGATGTTAAGCAGATTGACAGAGCAGCAATCGGTATGTTTGTTGTAAACTTCCTTTCTATGGAACTTGCAATCGTAGGTATGCTGGCAGTTATGTTTGTACCTGCAATGGCAGAAGCAACTGTTCCAATGCTTGTACTTGTTCAGAACGGAGTTGGTGCAGTAGCACTTACACCAATCATTTCTGTACTGATCATTCTTGGTGCAATCTCTACAGGTGTTAATATGATCGCTGGTATTGTAGCTCGTTGTGTTAATGCAGTAGAACGTCGTATGGCAACAGAAGCTGCTAAAGCTAATGGTCATATGATCAGAATGGCAATTGCAACTATTATCTTCGTAGCAATCGCATGGGGTATCGCTCAGTTCGGTCTTATGGCAGTTGTTAAGAAAGGTTACGCATACCTTGGATATGCATCACTGATTACAGTATTTATTCCATTTGTAATTCATGCTATCCTTACAAAGATGAAAGAAATCTAATATATAAAAACAGCAGAGTATTCTCTGCTGTTCTTTTACGATGTATTCAAAAATGATTTATAGTGTCGCAAATTCAGAGGAAGTTAACAAAAAAATATTTGCCTCTATTACGAACAAGTCCCTTTTTCTCAGGACTTACAGATAAAGAAATATTATCCGTGCTTCATTGTGTAAATGCCAGCTCAATTGACAAAGCAGAGGGAAACTATATTTTTAGAAGTGGTGACTCTACTGAAGTTATGGGACTTGTTTTATCAGGCTCTGCGCTGATCATTCAAGAGGACTTGTGTGGAACGCGCTGCCATGTC
>JAZUHS010000007.1:0-5660 GCA_045641845.1 Bulleidia sp.
ATCTGATGTCCGTAGGCATGGATGAAATTCACGCATACGAAAAAGAGCTTCGTGCATATTTCATTGAAAAGATGAAGAAGCTTGAAAATATTGAACTGATCAACCCGGACAATGAATGCGGTCCTGTTGTCTTCAATGCCAAGGGTATCTTCGCTCAGGATGCGGCCGGCTATCTGGCTTCCCGCAATTGTGCTGTTCGCAGCGGCAACCACTGTGCAAAGATCCTGCATGAGATCATCGGTACCGATCAGTCTGTCCGTGCATCGATCATGTTCTATAACACAAAGGAAGAAGTCGACAGATTCGTGGAAGCGGCTGCCGACATTACACTGGAAAATGCAATCGGCATTTTCTTCTGAGGAGGTATTAGTAATGAGCAATTCTGCCAATCTTCTGAATGATCCCGAGATTCTCCGTGAACTCATCATGGATCATTATAAATATCCTCATAACCATAAGCTGACGGAAGATGCTGCCTACAGTTCCGTACATATGGCATCCGACAGCTGCATCGACGATATTACTGTTCAGTCCTACATTGAAGGCGGAACAATCAAGGATATCCGCTTTGACGGCACTGCCTGCACAATCAGTACAGCGTCTACAAGCATGATGACAGATCTTCTCAAGGGCAAGTCCACAGAAGAAGCAAAAGGTATCATCGATCAGTATTTCGCAATGATTGATGCGAAGGAATATGATCCTGATGTTCTGGAAGAAGCTGTTGCAATGAAGAACGTATACAAGCAGGCTAACCGTATTAAGTGTGCAACCATCGGCTGGAAGGCCATCAAGCAGATGATTGAAGAAAGTGAGGAAAAGTAATGAGCGAAAAGAAAACAGCAAATGAAGAAATCCTCGCGGCTGCCGATGATTACAAATACGGTTTCCATGACGATAACGTTGAAACAATCATTGATACAGGCAAGGGTCTGACAGAGGAAATCGTCAGAAAGATTTCTGCCTATAAGAATGAACCTGAATGGATGACAGAATACCGTGTCAAGGCATTCCACATCTTTGAAAGCATGCCGATGCCCAAGTGGGGACCGGATCTTTCCGAAATTGATTTCCAGGATTTCACATATTACAAGAAGGTTTCTCACAATGCTGAAAAGGACTGGGAAGATGTACCTGAAGAGGTAAAGAATACATTCGAACGTCTGGGTATTCCGGAAGCAGAACGCAAGTATCTGGCCGGTGTTACTACGCAGTATGAATCCGAAGCTGTATATCACAACATGCTGGATGAAGTACAGTCCAAGGGCGTTATCTTCCTTGATATTGACTCTGGTCTGAAGGAATATCCTGAAATCTTCAGAAAGTACTTCTCTACGATTGTTCCGCCCAGTGACAACAAGCTTGCAGCGCTGAACAGTGCAGTATGGTCAGGCGGTTCTTTCATTTACGTGCCTCCGGGTGTAAAGCTGGAAAAGCCTCTGCAGTCCTACTTCCGTATCAATTCCGAATCCATGGGTCAGTTCGAACGTTCCATTATCATCGTTGATGATGGTGCTGAATGTTCCTATGTTGAAGGCTGTACTGCTCCTCAGTACTCCAAGGATTCCATGCATGCGGCTGTAGTAGAAGTATTTGTCGGCAAGGGTGCAAAGTGCAGATATTCTTCTGTACAGAACTGGTCCAACAATATTCTGAACCTTGTAACAAAGCGTGCGAAGGTAGATGCGCATGGTGTAATGGAGTGGATCGACGGCAACATTGGTTCCCGTATTTCCATGAAGTATCCGGCATGTATTCTGGCTGGTGAATATGCAAGAGGTCTGTGCATTTCCATCGCTGTTGGTTCCAAGGGACAGTTCCAGGATACAGGTGCAAAGATGGTTCATCTAGCACCTCATACATCTTCTTCTATCGTTTCCAAGTCCATCTCCCGTAATGAAGGCGTTACGAATTTCCGTGACTGGATTCGTTTCTCCAAAAAGGCAGACTATTCCAAGGCTAAGATTGAATGCGATACACTGATTCTTGATAACCGTTCCCGCAGTGATACAATCCCGCTCAATGTAAACGAATGTGCGACTGCAACGGTTGAACATGAAGCCAAGGTATCCAAGATTTCCGAAGACCAGCTGTTCTACCTGATGTCCAGAGGTCTTTCCGAGTCTCAGGCTACGGAAATGATTGTCATGGGCTTCCTTGAACCCTTTACAAGAGAACTGCCGATGGAATATGCAGTTGAACTGAATCAGCTGCTGAAGATCGACATGAGTGATTCCATTGGATAAGCTCACAGCCAGAAAAACAGGACTTTCTGCCAGATCTTCCTTAACCGAGGAAGTGCGTAAGGCAAAGAGTCATGAAATCTTCCTGAAGCTGAAACAGCGGATCAGACCGGAAGACATGATCGGCTGCTATGTATCGATGCGTGATGAAGCTGATACCCATGAACTGATTATGTGGTGTCTCTCCGAAAACATCCGGATTGCCGTTCCCAGAGCGGTCGGGAGTACGCTTCATTTCCGTCAGATTCATTCTCTCTCTGAGTTAAAGTCCGGATCCTTCGGAGTAATGGAACCGGAGAGCGGAGAGATCATTGCACCGGAAGCATTTGATCTGATGATCGTACCGCTGAGTGCATATGATGATGCAGGTCATCGTACCGGCTATGGTAAAGGTTACTATGACAGTATTCTCTATCGCTGCCGATACAGCATAGGCATTGCCTTTGCAGAGCAGAAAGTCGATCTGATCAATACGGAACCGCATGATATTGACCTGGATGAGGTCATAGCTTTCTAGGAATCATATAAACAAATCTATCCAGATAACCGGGTAATGACCCGGTTTTTCTATAGGCTGAATGGCGGAAGTGGCGGATAACTTCCGTGCAGTCATGGATGAAATACGTTAAAATGTATCATGCAGAAAAAGGTGACAAATGAAAGTTGTACAGTGCTGGATTGAGCATCCTGTGAGGAGCCTTGATCAGTTGTTTACATATGTATATGACGGAGAAGTAGAACCTGGTGCCCGTGTACAGGTTCCTTTCGGCTCGCGCAGTCTGATCGGTTTTGTGGATAATGTCACCGATACTGATGAAAGTGAAGAGGAAATCAGCAGACGTCTGGGTGTTCGTGTGAAAACGGTGATTTCTGTTCTGGATCAGGAATCTTTGATTACACCTGAACTTCATGATCTGGCGATGTGGATGCGTCAGACAACTCTGTCTACAGCTATTTCCTGCTTCCAGGCTATGCTTCCTGCCAAGATCAAGCCGATGAGCAGTGACCATCATGTTGTGATGGAAAGATTTGTCCGTCCTTCAGGTACGGAAGTATCCCTGACACCGAAACAGCTTTCTGCTTATGAAGAAGTTCTGAGGGCAGGAGAAATGAAGTATTCCGAACTTCGCCGCCTGTTTCCGAATCAGTGCAGGGCATTGGTGGATAAGGGAGCGCTTCTTGTATTTGAAAAAGAACGTGAAGCCAGCAGCAACGCAACCGGCATCACGAACAAAGCACCGCAGCTGAATGCACAGCAGAGTCAGGCAATGCAGGATATTGTAAATTCAGAAGATTCGGTATTCCTGCTGCATGGTGTGACCGGCTCCGGTAAGACCGAAGTCTATCTGCAGCTGGCTGATCAGGCATTAAAACAGGGCAGACAGATTCTGATTCTGGTGCCTGAAATCAGTCTGACACCGCAGATGATTTCACGTGTATCCGCACGTTTCGGCAATGAGCTTGCAATTTATCACAGCGGACTGAATCCGCAGCAGAAATATGAACAGTACAGAAAAGTCAGAAGCGGCAGAGCGAGAGTTGTTGTCGGCACCCGCAGTGCGGTCTTCATGCCTTTCAGCAATCTTGGTCTGATTGTACTGGATGAAGAGCATGATCCTTCCTACAAGCAGGATAATCAGCCTTCCTACCATGCCCGTGATATTGCCATCTGGCGCGGACGCCGACATCACTGCAAGGTGATTCTCGGGTCTGCAACACCGACACTGGAAAGCTATGCCCGTGCGCTGAAGAAGGTCTATCATCTGATTACACTTGATCAGCGTGTCAATAAATCTCTTCCGGATGTCACGATTGTGCCGATGAAGCAGAGTATTCGCAGCGGTGAATCCGTGATTATTTCCGACACGTTGAAAAATAAGATGAAGGAGCGTCTGGATCGCGGCGAACAGACGATTCTGCTTCTCAACCGCCGCGGATATCATGCTATGCTTAGGTGCCGCAGCTGTCAGGAACCGGTGATCTGTCCGCATTGCGACATTGCCATGAGCTGGCATCGTGATATCGGCAGGATGAAGTGCCATACCTGCGGAGCGGAACGTCCGTTGCCGCGTGTGTGTCCGATCTGCGGCAGTACATCGGGCTATACAACCTATGGCTTTGGTACGGAAAAGCTGGAACAGGAAGTACAGGCCATGTTTCCCGGCATCAGAACGCTGCGCATGGATGCGGATACAACATCCCGCAAGGATTCTCATGAAAAGATTCTTGCGGCCTTCGGACGTCATGAGGCGGATGTGCTTCTTGGCACACAGATGATTGCCAAGGGTCTTGACTATCCGTTTGTCACCCTGGTCGGTGTCATCAATGGTGATGACGGCCTGAACAGAACGGATTTCCGCAGCTGTGAAATGACCTTTGATCTGATGATGCAGGCAGGCGGCCGCAGCGGCCGCGGTGACAAGACAGGCGAGGTTGTATACCAGGTATTCAATCCTGAGCATTTCGCAGTAACCAGTGCGGCAGCCCAGGACTACATTACTTTCTTCAGAAACGAGATGCAGTTCAGAAAGGCCGGGCAGTATCCGCCGTATACTTATCTGATTTCGCTCACGATCAGCGGCACAAATCCGAAGACTGTCGATCAGATTGCTTCGCAGCTGCATACCGGTATTACCGGAAATTTCAAGAATATCGGTGTGATTACGCTTCTGAGAATTCAGGACCGCTGCCGCAGCAGAGTTATTCTGAAAGGCAGAAATCTGGATGAAATGCGTGAGGCCATCAGTTCTTTTATCAGGAATTCAAAGCTGAATCTGGATGGGCTGAAGATTGATATCGAGCCGATGACACTGGATTAGGAGATCGTATGAATACTAGAGAATATGTAGTGAATATACTGATGCGAGTGATTTATGAACACGGCTATGCCGGTCTGATCATGCGCAATGATACAAAGGTTCCTGCTGAAGATATGCCTTTCGTCAGTGAAGCGGTTTATGGAGTTCTGCGCAACTATTCCTATCTTGAGGAACAGTGGCATCGTTTTGCCAAAAAGGCTTCCAAGCGCAATGCCGTTCTGCTGGACTTCGGCATCTATCAGATGTATTTCATGGACAGTGTACCTGCATATGCGGCTGTCAATGAAACAGTGCGCATGGCAGGAAGAGACAGAGGTTTCATCAATGCTGTTCTGCACAAGGTGAAGGATGCCGGTCTGACTGTACATGATGGTGAGGATATGGCAGAAGTCAGTGCAAGATACAGCCATCCGCTGTGGATGATGAATCTCTGGAAAGCACATTACGGTGCGGAAAATGCCATCCGCATTGCGGAAGCCGACCAGCGGAAAAGACCTGTGACAGGCCGTATCAATACGCTGCGTACTTCGCGTTATGAGATTGAAAAGGACAGCAGTGTTCACTTTCTGAATGATATCAGCTTCCGCAGTGATGAACA
>JAZUHS010000008.1:0-6582 GCA_045641845.1 Bulleidia sp.
GAACCATCTGGAGTATCTTGAACGCTTCGGTTTCTTCAAGGATGTTGATACGGATGGTCTGCCGGAAGATTCCGGTATTCTGAACTTCAGATACCCCGGTGACCGTGTATCTCTGTCCTATGGTCAGGGTTCCACTGTATCCATGCTGCAGCTGTTCCAGGCATACAGTGCCGTATTCAGCGACGGCATCATGGTAAAGCCTTATTTTGTAGAATCCATTAAGGACTACTACGATAACAGTACTGTCTATCAGGCTGAAACACAGGTGACAGGCAATCCGATCTCTGCGGAGACAGCCAAGCATCTGCGTTCCATTCTGTATCATGTCGTCAATGATGAAGATGGTACGGCGGTGAAGTATCAGATTCCTGAATGCAAGCTGATCGGCAAGACAGGTACAACTCAGGTTGCTACAGCAGAAGCTGGCTATGATGAATCAAATATCACCATCAACTCCATTATGTGCGCAATGCCTGCAGATGATCCGCAGATCCTGTGCTACTATGCATTCCAGTGCAAATATGATGGTACAGCCGCATATCGTACAGAAGCGGCAATCAACTTCCTGCGCAAGGTTGCGATTACATATGGTCTGAGTGATTCCCAGCGTGTTATCAACGAGAATGGTGAGTCTGTGACCAGCGGTGCCTTCAGAACAACGGAGATGCCTAATCTGGTTAATCATTCCATTGAATACGCAACAGGCAAGCTTGAGAACACCGGTGCTAACCGTATTGTTCTTGGTGAAGGTTCTACAGTGATTGCGCAGTACCCGGCAGAAGGCGAAAGTGTTTCTACGGGTGAAAGGATATTCCTGTTAACCGATAAGCAGTCATTTGTGATGCCTGATCTCAGCGGCTGGACAAGAAAAGATGTCATGGCTCTGTGGAATGCGACATCGTATAAATTTGTGATTCAGGGTTCCGGTACGGTTGTCTCGCAGAGCATTCCTCCGGGAACTGTAGTAAATAAAGGGACCGATATTATGGTCACTCTGGAATAAGTAAGGAGAAGTCGGTATGAATTATATGAAGCTTGCAGGTGGATTCCTGCTTTGTCTTGCAGCGGTTCTGGTTACTATGCCGCCATTCATCAATTATCTGAAAAGACTGAGTCTGAGACAGACGATCAACGAATATGCACTTGAGGATGACAAGAAGAAGGCAGGCACCCCGATTATGGGCGGTGTGCTGTTCATTCTCTTCCCGATCATTGCCACAGTTCTGCTGAACATCACAACGATCGCTGATATGGAAATCTGGATTACAATGCTTGCTTTTGCCGGCTATGGTCTGATCGGTTTCATTGATGACTATCTGATTGCAATCAAGAAGAACAATGAAGGTCTTAAGCCTAAGTACAAGTTCGGCATGCAGCTGGTGCTGGCGATTGTCTTCTTCTTCATTTACAGAAGCCATGCTGAGACAACTATTCAGATCTTCGGATGGAATGTTGAGCTTGGTGTGATGTACTTCGTACTTGTCCTGTTTATGTTTACAGGCTCTTCCAATGCGGTTAACCTCACAGATGGCATGGATGGTCTTTCCGCAGGATGCACAGTATTCGCTCTGATTGCCTACCTGGTCATTTCTGTTGTACAGAACAGAACAGCACCTGCAGTATTCTGCGCGTCTCTGATCGGTGCATTATTCGGCTATCTCTATTACAACAAGAAGCCTGCCCGTGTATTCATGGGTGATACTGGTGCGCTGGCACTGGGCGGTGTACTGGCGGCTCTTGCAATGGTTACAAAGACTGAAATGTGTCTGGTACTGATCGGCGGTATTTTCGTGATCGAAACAATGTGTGTTATCATCCAGCAGGTATCCGTTCGTACAGGCCATGGAAAGGTATTCATTTATACACCGATTCACTATGCATTCCGTCTCAAGGGCATGGATGAAGTGAAGATTGTGCACATGTTCTGGGCAGTTGAAGCTGTACTTGCAGCAATCGGACTGTTTGCGGCACTCCATTGAGAATAACTTTCGCAAATTGAAGTGGTAACAACAGATAAAATTTATTAGAATAGTAATCGGCACTTTATGTTTATCTTCATAAGACTGCCGATTTTTTTGCTATAATACTGAAGCTGTATGTCCTCATTAGACAATGAGGATGTTATTCATCAGCTATTGGATGTATCTGGGTTACGCATTGATGCGACTCAGAGTATATAGGAGGGAAAAGGATATGGCAAAAACTCCAAAAAAGAAGGGCGGACTCAGCGTATTTGCCGTTGTAGTCATCGTTCTCGCGGCTCTGGTCGCAACAACCTTTAACACGATTAAGACTCATCTGAATCTGGGTCTTGATCTCCAGGGTGGTTTCGAAATTCTGTACGAAGCTTCTCCTCTCAACGAAGGCACATCTCAGGATGCCGTTGACATGACTGTTGTTTCCAACAGCATTTCCAAGCGTGTCAACGTGCTTGGTGTCAGCGAACCCGATATTGTTGTTGAAGGCAACAACAGAATCCGTGTTCAGCTCGCCGGTGTAGAAGATCAGGAATCTGCTCGTCAGATGATCGGTACTACAGCAAACCTGACAATTCGCGATGTCAACGATGTTGAACTCGCAGACTCCAGCATTTTGTCTGAAGGCGGTGCTTCTCTGGCATACGATGAAAACGGACGTCCGGTAGTATCTCTGAAGATCAAGGATTCCAGCAAGTTCGGTGAGATCACATCTTCTATTTCCAAGAGAACCAATGGTGAAAATGTAATGATCATCTGGCTCGACTGGGAAGAAGGCGACACATATGCTGCTGAACTCGTGAAGTCCATGAGTGGTCAGGAACCTAAGTATATTTCTGCTGCTTCTGTTCATACACAGATCAATGGCGACTGCCAGATCACAGGCAGCTTCACTGAAACATATGCTAGAAATCTGGCTAACCTGATTAATTCCGGTTCACTGCCTGTAAAGCTGACAGAAATCTCCTCTAACGTAGTATCTGCAGAATTCGGTGCTGATGCACTGCAGAAGACTGCACTTGCCGGTGTGATCGGTATTCTGGCAGTTATGGCTCTGATGATTGCACGTTATCGCATGCCCGGTATCATCGCAGCAATCATGCTCGTTGCTTACCTGTGGGCAGTATTCGGACTGTACTCTCTGATGGGTGCTGTCTTCACACTGTCCGGTATCGGTGCTCTCGTACTTGGTGTCGGTATGACAGTAGACGCCAACATCATCAACTATGAACGTATCCGTCAGGAACTCTATAAGGGCCGCAGCATTCAGGCAGCTGTAGCAGAAGGTCAGAAGCTGTCCTTCTCTGCTATCTTCGATGCTCAGTTCACAACACTGATCGCTGCCCTGATCATGTATATCTGGGGTAATGGTGCTGTTAAGGGCTTCGCTACAATGCTGATTATCACTGTTGTTATGACTCTGGTCATCAACGTTGGTCTGTCCAAGTGGCTGCTTTCCCTGGTTGTAGGTTCCGGTGTTGCTGATGGTAAGATCGGCTGGTTCGGTGTTAAGGAAACTCAGGTTCCTGATATCGCCAAGGGTCAGTCTCAGTTCTACACAGGTACTCATCATTTCGACTATGTCGGCAATGCTGACAAGTGGCTGAAGATCGCCGGTGTTGTAATGGTTCTCGCTCTCGGTCTTGGTGTTATGAATACAGCAAGAGGCCAGGGCTTCGTTAACCTCGGCATCGACTTTGCTTCCGGTACAAAGCTGACAGTTACATCTGAAGAAACACCTGTAACAATCGCTGATGTATCTGCTGAAATGAATGAACTCGGCTATTCCGATTTCGCATATCAGTCTTCCGGTGAATATGCAGTATATGCAACAACAAAGGCTTCCCTGACAACAGATGAATTGGCAAAGATCAAGGACGCATTTACTGCTAAGTATGGCGTAGAACCCGGCGATAACGTTGTAACTCCTGTTGTTGGTAAGGAACTCGTCAGAAATGCGATCATACTGACAATCGTTGCATGGATTGCAATGATGGCTTATGTAACATTCCGTTATGAAGTTGACTATGCATTAGGCTGTATCGTAGCTCTGGTACACGACGTCGTTCTCGTACTTGCTTCCTTCTGCATCCTGCGTATGGAAGTCAACATCGAGCTGATCTCCGTACTGCTGACAATCATCGGTTACTCCATCAACAACTCCATCGTTGTATTCGACCGTGTACGTGAAACAATGGCTTCTCAGACACGTAAGCTCAATAAGGACGATTACAAGAAGCTTGTAAATGAATCTCTCGATAAGACAATCAAGATGTCCATCGTGAGCTCCATTTCCACAATTCTCCCTGTAGTTGCTCTGCTCGCATTCGGTTCCCGTTCCATTATCACATTCATCTTCGCAATGTTCGTTGGTCTGATTGCAGGTACATTCTCCTCAATCTTCGTTGCTCCTACTGTATGGCTCAAGCTCAGAGAAAAGAACAACGGCAAGCCCAAGGCTAAGAAGACTAAGAAGGTTGAAAGAGAAGTTCTTGACGAATATACAGTCAAGGGAATCAACGCTTAATCCGATACTTCAGAAAGCTATCCGCAAGGGTAGCTTTTTTCTGTTTCTGCAGTATGCTTCAGTCGAATGAAGATTCAGAGTATAATTGTCGCGGAGGCGCACGTATGAAGATCAAAGCTGTATTATTCGATTGTGATGGTCTGATGTTTGAAACGGAGCTGATTTCACAGCAGATGTGGCGTGATGCTGCTGCAGAATACGGTGAAACGGTACCGCAGGATTTCTTTGTGAAGATCACAGGTACACATGATCGCCTGTATGATCCGCAGAAGATCAGAGAACAGATGCCGCATTTCGATGAGATCATGGCAAAGATGCGCAGAGCAAGATTTGATATGGATTTCTGGAATTCCATTCATACGGACTGCATCAATAAGCCTGGTCTTCTGCAGCTGTTTCCCTGGCTGAAGGCAAACGGCTATAAAACAGCAATCTGTTCTTCCAGTTTCCGTAATTATGTAGAGACATTGGCTAAGAATGTTTCAGTTCCGCTGGAGTATGATGAAATTGTGACCGGGGATATGGTGGAGCATTCCAAGCCGGCACCGGATATTTTCCTCAAAGGCGCACAGCTTCTTGGTGTAGAACCGCAGGAATGTCTTGTGCTGGAAGATTCGAAGAACGGGATCATGTCTGCGGTAAATGCAGGTATGCATTCATGCTTCATTGAGGATACAATTGAACCTGATGATGAAATGCGTGCAATCATCGAATTTGAAGAAAAGACACTGGCAGATGTGATTGATCTTCTTGAGAGAATCAATGAAGAAGCATCTGTGTAAATATAGAAAGAATGGTGGAGTATATGGCATTTGAAAACTGGATTAAGGAATTTGAAAACAAGAAGGTACTGATCTGGGGATTTGGACTGGAGGGTAAATCCTCTTATCGTTTTATCCGCAGAATCTGTCCGGATCTTGTTTTAACAATTGCAGACAGCCGCAGAGGTACAGCCCTGGAAAGAGCAAAGAATGAAACTGTGAATACAATCTGTATTTATGACGATGAAGCTGATTTTGCTTCGTATGATCTCATTCTGAAGTCTCCCGGTATTGTACTGCCCGCCGATATGCCTAAGGACAACATCAGCGGTGAATCACAGCTGTTCCTCAAGCATTATGCAGAACGTACCATCGGTATTACCGGAACTAAGGGCAAGAGTACGACAACATCTTTGACTGCAGCACTTTTAAAGGAAAAGTATCCTGTTGTTCTTGTCGGCAATATCGGCATTCCCTGTTTTGATGCCATTGATGAAATGGAAGCAGGTGCATATGCAGCATTTGAGATTTCCTGCCATCAGCTGGAGTACTGCCCGTATGCGCCGCATTTTGGTGTTTATCTGAATCTCTATGAAGAACATCTGGATCATTATGGTTCCTTTAAGCTGTATGGCGATGCCAAGTCTCATGTCATCACAAATCAGAAGGCTGGAGATGTTGCAGTTATGCATAAAGAGCTGACTCAGTATATTCCGCTGTCTGTGAATACGCCTGCTCTGATTGGACAGGATATCTATGCAGAAGGAAAGACACTGCATATTCCCGGTAAGACAATGACAGTCGAAGACTGCCGCCTGATCGGTGAACATAACTATCAGAACCTCGCTGTAGCATGGTATGTTGCCTCAAAGCTTGGGGTGACGGATGAACAGGTACTGCACGCAGCTGCAGAGTTCAACCCGCTGCATCATCGTCTGGAAGATCTGGGTGAAGCCGGCGGTATCCGCTGGGTGAACGATTCCATTTCCACAATCGGTCAGTCCTGTATCCAGGCCCTTGAATCCGTAAAGAATGTCGATACAGTTCTTGTCGGCGGCATGGACCGCGGTATTGAGTATCAGGAACTTGAAGCTTATCTTTCTGTAAGAAAAGATGTAAATGTCATTTTCATGTACGCAACAGGTGCACGTGTACTGAAAGAGATGAAAGAGAACGGACAGTTCCGTGAGGGTCTGTATCAGGTAGAAGATCTGTATCAGGCAGTAGAACTTGCCAGAAAGCTGACAGCAGAACATCATACAGTCCTGCTTTCTCCTGCAGCAAGTTCCTATGATCACTTCAAGAATTTCGAGCAGCG
>JAZUHS010000009.1:0-8478 GCA_045641845.1 Bulleidia sp.
GAACTTCAAGAAGTACGAAACAAACGAAGCAGGCAAGGCACTGGTTAAGGCTGGTCCTCAGCTGTAATAGATTAATAGGGGGAAACAAATGACAAAATTCGTAGAAACATGCGTACGTGACGGTCATCAGTCCCTGTTCGCTACAAGAATGACAACTGACGAAGTTGTATCTATCTGTAAGGAACTGGACAACGCTGGTTACCACGCCATCGAAGTTTGGGGCGGTGCAACATTCGACTCCTGCATGCGCTTCCTGAACGAAGATCCGTGGGAAAGACTGCGTAAGGTAAGAGCCGTCTGCAAGAACACTAAGCTGCAGATGCTGTTCCGTGGTCAGAACATCCTCGGCTACCGTCATTATTCCGATGACGTAGTAGATATGTTCTGCAAGAAGTCCATCGAAAACGGAATCGACATTATCCGCGTATTTGATGCGCTGAATGATATCCGTAACCTGGAAACAGCAGTAAAGTCCACAAAGAAGTATGGTGGTGAATGCCAGATCGCGCTTTCCTACACAACTTCTCCCGTTCACACTATTGAATACTATGTAAACCTGGCTAAGAAGATTGAAACTCTCGGTGCTGACTCCATCTGCATCAAGGACATGGCCGGCGTACTTACTCCTGAAGATGCTACTAAGCTCGTTACTGAACTGAAGGCAGCTGTACAGATTCCGCTCGAACTGCACAGCCACTGCACAGGCGGTATCTGCGAAATGACATACATGGCTGCAATCAAGGCCGGTATTGATATCGTTGATACATCCCTGTCTCCTCTGTCCAACGGTACAGCTCAGCCTTCCACACAGGCTCTGAACACAGCTCTGAAGGGTACAGAATTCGATCCTCAGCTTAACATCGATGCTCTGCACGCTGCTGAACCGATCGTTTCCAACGTCGTTGCGAAGTACCTTGCAAATGGTCTGCTGAATCCGAAGTCCTTCGAAGTTAACCCTAACATCCTGACTTATCAGGTACCGGGCGGCATGCTGTCCAACCTGATGAACCAGCTGAAGGGTCAGGGTGCTCTCGACAAGTACGATGAAGTACTGAGAGAAGTTCCCCGCGTAAGAAAGGATATGGGTTATCCGCCTCTGGTAACTCCTCTGTCTCAGATGGTCGGTACACAGGCTGTGCTGAACGTCATGATGGGTGAGAGATACAAGATGTGCGCTAAGGAAATCAAGGACTACCTGCATGGCAAGTACGGCGCTTCTCCTGCACCTGTTGATGAAGCTATCAAGGCTAAGATCATCGGTGATGATGAAGTAATCACATGCCGTCCTGCTGATCTGCTGGCACCTGAATTCGAAGGCTTGAAGGCTAAGTACTCCGACATCGCAAGATGCGATGAAGATGTACTGTCCCTGGCTCTGTTCGAAGGTGTTGCAACTGAATTCCTGAACAAGAAGTACAATCCTCAGCCTGAAGTTGAAATCGATGAATTCGAAATGATTATCTAAGGAGCAAGAGGATGAATATCAATTACAGTATTATTGACGGAAGCATTCGCGGTGATTTCGCTACTGGCGGCGTTACTGCAATCGTAGCCATTCTGATGGTATTCCTGGTACTGATGCTCATCATCTTCCTGACAGACCTGGCATCCAAAGTGATCAACAGCGCTGTTAAGGAAGAAGCTGCAGCACCTGTACAGGAAGAAGTAACAAGAGAAGTTCCTGCACCTGTTAACAGCCCTCTGGACATCAACGATACAGACGCAACAGTTGCAGCATTAGTAGCATCCATTGATTACCGTGAAGAAACTGGCAAGAATATCAGAGTTGTCAGTGTAAAGAAAGTAGGTTAACACACATGAAGGTATATAAGGTTAAGGTAAACGGCACAGTTTACGAAGTAGAACTCGAAGCAGTTACAGAAACAGCTGAAACAATCAAGGCATCCGCACCCGCTCCTGCAGCAGCTCCCGCAGCTCCTGTATCCGCAGGTTCCAACAATGTCCTGGCTCCCATTGCCGGTAAGGTTCTGAGCGTTAAGGTTAACGTTGGCGACACAGTAAAGAAGGGCCAGACTGTTGCAATCATCGAAGCTATGAAGCTCGAAAACGAAATCCAGTCCGGTTTCGATGGCAAGGTAGTTGCTGTTAAGGTAAACACAGGCGCATCCGTTAACAACGGCGATGTTCTGATCGTATTAGGATAAGGTATAGCTAAACTATGAATATCCTGGAATTTTTTGGTGAATTCTGGAAGTCAACAGGTATCGTAGCTATGCTGTCCGGTTCTGGCTGGATGAATCTGGTCATGATCGGTATTGGTCTGACATTCCTTTATCTCGCAATTGTAAAGGATTTCGAACCTTATCTGCTCGTACCGATTTCTTTCGGAATTATTCTTGTAAACTTACTCCCCGAGATCTACATCACTTACAATGAAGCAGGTGAAGTAGTAAGCAGAGGTCTGCTCGGCTGGCTGCACGTTGGTGTAGAATGCGAACTGTATCCCTGCCTGATCTTCCTCGGCATTGGTGCTACAACAGACTTCGGTCCGCTGATCTCCAACAAGAAGACAATGCTGCTGGGCGCTGCTGCTCAGATCGGTATCTTCGTAGCATTCTTCGGTGCTCTGCTGCTCGGTTTTAACTTCTATGAAGCTGCTTCCATCGGTATCATCGGCGGTGCTGACGGTCCTACAGCGATCCTGACATCCAATCGTCTGCTGAATCTCTCAGGTGGTGCTTCCACAGGTTATCTGGCTCCGATTGCTCTGGCTGCTTATTCCTACATGGCTCTGGTTCCGATCATTTTCCCTCCGATTATCAAGGCTCTGACAACTAAGAAGGAAAGACTGATCAAGATGGAACAGCTCCGTCCTGTTAATAAGACAGAAAAGATCCTGTTCCCGATCGTTGTAACTCTGATTGTATCTCTGCTCGTTCCCTCCGCTACACCTCTGGTAGGCTGCCTGATGCTGGGTAACCTGATCAAGGAATGCGGTGTTGTTCCGAACCTGCTTACAACTCTGTCCAACGCTCTGCTGTACATCTGCACAATCCTGCTGGGTCTGTCCGTTGGTGCTACAGCTCAGGGTACAACATTCCTGACTCTGGCTACTCTGAAGATCTTCGTACTGGGTATCTCCGCATTCATTATCGCTGCATCCTTCGGTATTCTCGGCGGTAAGGTAATGTGCAAGATGACAGGCGGTAAGGTTAACCCTATGATCGGTGCTGCAGGTGTATCCGCTGTACCGATGGCTGCTCGTGTAGTTCAGAAGGAAGGCGTTAAGGAAGATCCTTCCAACTTCCTGCTCATGCACGCTATGGGTCCGAACGTTGCCGGTGTTATCGGTTCCGCTATTGCAGCAGGTATCCTGCTGTCCATCTTCGGATAAATCATGAAAACTCTTCACTTTGTCACGATTGATTCAACAAATACTTATATGCTGAATCATTATGAAGAGCTTGAGCATTACACTTTCGTAAGTGCCGATGTTCAGACTGCAGGCAAGGGAAGGAATTCACGTAAATGGTTAAGTGAAAACGGTAGTAATCTGCTGTTTTCACTTTTACTTTTACAGCCTTCCTTCTTTGCGCGGTTCAAGGCGATTTCCATTGTTTCCGCATACTCCGTTATGAAGGTTCTGCAGAGGTATGGTGTTGAAGGTATGATCAAATGGCCGAATGACGTTTATGTCAATGGCCGTAAGATCTGCGGTATACTGCTGCAGGGGGTATCTCGTGAAAAGATGGAATGCCTGGTCGTAGGGATCGGGATCAATGTTAATCAGACCGTATTCGATGGTGACTATATGCATCAGCCTACTTCTGTATCTCTGGAAACAGGAAAGAAGATTGACATGGATCAGTTCCGCAATGATATTTACACACAGCTTGCGGATGACCTGAATCGTCTGAATGATGGTTATGATTTCTATGAAGAAATCGCGTCTTGTGATTATCTGAAGGGAAGAAAGTGCCTGGCTGAAATCGATAACGAACGAAGACAGGTAACTGTTGCCGGGATTAATCGCGAATTCGAACTTGATGTTGAGTTCGATGGTCAGAGAAGAAGTGTCGGTACCGGTGAGATTACTTTTCATTGGGATACTTCATTTGATTAATCATATTCATCTATAACTCAAGATCTGCTTGATAATGGCAGATCTTTTTATATTCAGTATTCTTAAAATGAATACAACCTATTATTATAATGGTTAAAATAATAGACGAAGGAGAACAGTTATGATCAGATCTGCAGACATCCGAAAAGAAAACAGAAAGATGATCTATGAACAGATGCTGGATGGTTCGTACTATACCAAACAGCAGATATCGCAGTTGACAGGGTTAAGCGTTGCAACATGCAATACATTGCTGAATGAACTGAAGTCTGAAGGTGTTGTTACTGTGTCAGATACGAAAGAACTGCGCGGAATCGGCAGGGGATCGGAACTCTTTACGGTTAATCCGAATCATGAATACTATGCTCTGATCCGAATACAGGCTTTCAAAGACAAAGATATTTCGGTTATGCAGATCATTGATGCCTGCGGAAGAACTGTAGAAGAAAACAGGATTTCAGGAAATCACTTTGATCTTCAAGAACAGCTGTCCGTATTGAATTCCATGATTAAAAGGTATTCGAAGACTGTGCATGTAATTATCTCGGTGCCTGGTGTTGTAGACGAAGGAAAGATCACTTTCAGTGACATCAGCGAACTTGAGAATGTCGATCTTGCGGAACAAATCAGAAAGGCGACTGGCTGTGAAGTGACAGTAATCAATGATATGCATGCTATTGCAATCGGCTATCAGTCAGAACATCACGATCAGGAAAATGTGATTACACTTGCCGGTTTTGATTCGCAGCTGCTTCCCGGTACGGTGACAATGCATAAAGGGCAGATCATCAGCGGAGCTAACGGGATTGCCGGTCTGATCGGATTTATGCAGATGGATGCAGAGCAGAAACGTCTCAATGCATTGATGTCTGAGAAAGAGAGCATGAATATGATGTCTAATGTGATCAGTGCTCTGATAACGATTGTGAATCCTTCAAAGATCGTTCTTCATGGCGATCTGCTCAGTGAAAGTACGGTAAATGATCTGACCAGGATCATTGCTGAGACTATTCCGCAAAAGTATATTCCGGAATTTGTACTGGCTGAGGAGTTTGACAGCTATCTGATGACAGGAATGTATCAGATTGCAGTAGATTCAAAAAAAATGTAGTTTTGGTTGATAGAACAGGAGAATATTGAAAATGAAAATCGGCAGAAATGAATGGAAATGGACACGCGAACCGAAGAGCTATGAAATCGGTGATGACAGAATTGAGATTGTAACAAATCCCCATACGGATTTATGGCAGAGAACTTATTATCACTTCCGTAACGATAATGCGCCTGTACTGCAGATCAGCACAGCAGAGAAGTTCTTCTCTTTCTCTGTCAAGACAGAATTCACTGAAAGCCATCATCGCTTTGACCAGTGCGGTGTTGTTATGTATCTGGACAGTGAGAACTGGCTGAAGGGTTCCATTGAGTATGAAAATGAGGAATTCCAGCATCTGGGCAGCGTTGCCACAAACATGGGTTATTCCGACTGGGCAACAACTGCAATTCCTGCAGAAATCAAGTCCATGTGGTATCGCTTCAGCAGACGTGAAGATGATTACTGCATCGAATGCTCTGAAGATGGCATTCACTATTCTCAGATGAGAGTCTGCCATATGTACAAGGCAGCTGATGAAATCAGCTTCGGTATCTATGCATGCAGTCCTGAAGATTCCTCCTTCAAGGCTGTATTCACTGATATGGAAATCACAGAATGCAAGTGGCTGGCACATGATGGTCAGGCACCTGACGAGGAGTAAGCATGAACGAGTGGGAAAAGGCACAGGCCGGTTATCTGTACGATGCAAACTATGACAAGGAAATCGTACTGATGCGAAGCAAGTGCGATGAACTTCTCTATGTCCTCAACAACTGTCGTCCCTGGGATATTCGCAAGAAGGATGAACTGATTCACCGTATTTTTGGCAATGTGAAGGGAAATATCAATGTAACAATTCCTTTCTGGTGTGATTACGGCATCAATATTTCCGTTGGCAATAACTTTTACGCAAACAGAAACGTCACGATTCTGGATGGTGCAAAGGTGACATTCGGCGACAATGTCTTCATCGCTCCGAACTGTGTATTCTCTACAGCCGGTCATCCTCTGGATGCTGTGCAGAGAAATCAGGGTCTGGAAATTGCACTTCCGATTACGGTTGGCAACAACGTCTGGATCGGTGCCAATGTTACGGTACTGCCCGGCGTTACGATCGGTGATAATACCGTGATCGGTGCAGGCAGTGTAGTCAATCGTGATATTCCCGCCGGAGTTGTTGCGGCGGGTGTTCCCTGTCGTGTCATTCGTGAAATCACGGAAGAAGACAAGAATAAGTATCCCGTTTATCAGGAAGGGGAATAATATCCATCAAGGTGCTTGTCGGTTGCGATCAGACAGCTAAAAGATAAAATATATCTATTAGTAATGAAAAGGAGTATAGACAATCATGAATTATCAGGAAATTCTTGAAGCCTCCCGTCCGCTGATCGGCAAGGTATGCAAATCCTGCCCTGTCTGCAATGGCAGAGCATGCGGAAACAAAATCCCCGGTCCCGGCGCAAAGGGTACAGGTACTGCTGCTATGCGCAACTATGATGCATGGCAGAAAGTATATGTAAACATGGACACACTTACCCCGAACTGTGATGTTGATACAACACTGGAAATCTTCGGCAAGAAGTTTGCCATTCCGGTATTTGCAGGTCCCGTCGGTGCAGTCAATCTGCATTATGGTGATTCTCTGGATGACAACGCTTATAACGACATCCTTGTCAGAGGCTGCAGAGAAGCAGGTATCGCTGCTTTTACAGGTGATGGTGTAAATCCTGCCATCATGAATGCTGCTACAAAGATGATTAAGAACAATGGCGGTATTGGTGTTCCTACCATCAAGCCCTGGGATGAAAAGACATATGATGAAAAGCTGGCTCTGGCAATCGAAAGTGAAAGCTTTGCCATTGCCATGGATATTGATGCAGCCGGTCTGCCGTTCCTCAAGGGAAGAATTCCTCCGGCAGGCAGAAAGTCTCAGGAAGAACTGAAGAGCATTATTGATAAGACTCCTGTTCCCTTCATCGTTAAGGGTGTCATGACAGTTGCCGGTGCTCTGAAAGCAAAGGAAGCCGGTGCTGCGGGTATCGTCGTATCCAACCATGGCGGCCGTGTACTGGATGGTACTCCTGCGACAGCGGATGTACTGGAAGAAATTGCTGCAGCTGTCGGTGACAGCATGAAGATCTTTGTTGACGGCGGTATCAGAACAGGTCTGGATGTGTTCAAGGCTCTGGCTTTAGGTGCAGATGCAGTCATCATTGCAAGACCCTATGTAAACATGGTTTATGGCGGTAAGGAAGAGGGCATCAAGGTGCTCACAGACAAGCTGGCTGCGGAACTGAAGGATACAATGGAAATGTGCGGTGCTGCGACTCTTGCGGATATCACAAGAGACATGGTACGCAGATAACAATTTGAAATAACGCTGTTATGGCCGGGTGAAAACCCGGGGTCTCCAAATACTAGAGGGGACTCTGCCAAATCTGAAGGGGCCATCTCAGGGGAGTGAGTAGTTCAACCTCAGGGGACACTTCAGGGGACCAACAAAATGAAGACCAGAATCGAGTGCTGATTCTGGTCTTTTAAGTTGTGTAGGATTATCAATTTAGTTTTGGAAAGCTCCGGCCGATATCAGCTGGAATATGTAGACTGTCACCCTCAAATGCAAAATATGCTTTACGGCACAGGGTTTCGGAATAACGGCATGCCGTTAATTAAGATCATATGATCGCATGTGAAGTCGATTGTTAATGGTTACCTAATGTAGTTGAACGTGCGATTATTCTTATGTTCGGTCCAGTCCGTAATTTCAATTTGCCTATTTGACAGCAGGATCCTGTTCCTAAGAACCTGTAAAACCGAATTCTGCATTGAAATAATGCTTTCTGCAGCACAATTCGGCACAAGCTTATCTTAGGAACACCTGCTGTCAAACAGTGTGCTTGAAATTACTCTGTGGATATATTGTATTTAAACTGCATTTTGAAAGGTCTGGCATTTGAAATCCTGTACTAAACAAATCGCGTGCCGCTGAAGCAGAACAATGTGCCGTTATAGCGGAATGTCCGTTCCGTTTTTCCGGAATTAGAACCTCAAAAACCTAAAGGGCGCCCTTTAGGTTTTTGAGAGTATGTAGATTATTTCCTGTTCCGGTACAATCCACGCTTCTTTCTATAATCCTGGACAGATTGAATGGTGGGAGAAGAAAAACAGGAAGACAAGCATGCGCAGCTGCACGTTTATCTTCCTGTTTATTTCTTGCTCGCTAAGTGGTCCCCTGAGGTTTTACAAGGCTGTCCCCTGAAGTGTCCCCTGAGAATTCTGCCCCTTCAGATTTTGGAGACCC
>JAZUHS010000010.1:0-20223 GCA_045641845.1 Bulleidia sp.
CAGGGAGATGTAACCATCTGCTGTTGTACAGATAGTAAACTGGAACAGTACACAGAATGAACCCATGATGACAACAGGCATGTTGTCGATGAAGGAGTCCTTAATAGCATTAAGGATCTTGTTACTCTGCATCTTTCCGGCAAAGGAAAGCAGAGCATTTGTAAAATTCTCGTTCATTTTTGTCCCTTTCTTTTAAGTTTTTTGAATAATGACAGTGCTGTCGAAACGCCCGAATGTGCTCCCAATACATCATCTTTTTCAACCGCCATCCATACTTCACACTAATTATCTTGAAGCTAATTATTGCGTCATTATTCAGATATGGATGCGCTTTCATTCTAGCATCATAATCTTGCAAGAAAAATATAATAATATTGACTCAATACAGCATCCAAAAGCACGAGAAACTACCATATTTTTATAGTATTTTGACTTTTGATCAGTTTTCATTTCAAATTAAGAGTCAATTCAGATAATACTACGTATGATAAGGATGTAAGCAGGAGGTCTTTATGATCAGAAATGTAATTTTCGACATCGGCAATACCGTCATGGATGTCAGATATATGGACATGCTCAAGAAGTACAAACCCAACATCTTCGAAATGAAGACCATGGCATCAATCATGGCTGACAGCGTAGAATGGGACAGCTGGAACAAGGGATTATATAAGGATGTCTACGAAATGATTGATATCCTTGTCAAGAAGTTCCCCAAATACCAGAAGCTTGTATCACAGGTTCTCTCCGATGACTGGAGTGTATACATGAAGCCGGATGAAAAAATCCTCAAGTGCATCACAGCACTGAAGAAAGCCGGATACCATGTCTATTTCCTGGCAGATATTCCTCATGAATTCTATGATGCCATTGAAAAGAGATTCACTTTGTTCTCCACAACTGACGGCGGTGTCTTCTCTTTTGAAGAACATACAAGAAAACCTGACATGAAGATGTATCAGGCTCTATTGGATCGCTATCATCTCAAGGCAGAAGAGTGTCTGTATGTAGATGATAATGCAAAGTATCTCGTACCTGCTCAGCAGCTGGGCATGCGTACTTTGAAATCTGACAGCAATACTGTCAGTGAAATCATGTCGATTCTGAATTAACATGATACAATGTTGAAGAAATCAGATTTCGATGGAGGTAACTAAATATGATGATCGAAATGGAAAACGCTGAAAGACAGGTATTCAAGAACTTCAAGGGCGGCGAAGGTGAAATGATCGGAACAATGTTCTTCGATGGCACAAACCGTATTCTCCGCGGCAAATTAACTCCCGGCAGTTCGATCGGTTACCATAAGCATGAAGGAAACTGCGAAATTATCTATATCATCTCCGGTAAGGCTAAGTACCTGATGGATGAAGGTGTAGAATACGGCGTTCCCGGACAGGTACACTACTGTCCTGAAGGCCATTCCCACAGCATGATCAATGAAGGACCGGAAGATCTGGAATTCTATGCTGTAGTTCCTCAGCAGTAAGAAATACACAGGAGGACACTGATGCCCACTAACTATATTCGACTTTTAAACTGCAATAAAAATGAAATGGAAATGTTCATTCGTTCCATTGTTTCCAAGGAAGCCAGTTCCTATGTAGACTGGCATGCATGGATGAGCTCTGAAAATCCCGAAGTCACATACATCGGCAAGCCTGCTAACTATAAGGATGAGAATGGTGAAAGCCATCCCTGCCGTGTACTGAAGGAAACAGAAGAAGATGGAAAGGTGATCCGCCACGTTTTCATTGTCAAGGCAAAAGGCAAGGTTGAACGCCTGCAGCTGCCTAAGGAAAACGTAATTATCAGAGGCGAAGAAGATACCAAGACAGAAATCTCCGATGCTGAAATCGATGATATTCTCGCAGCTATGACAGCTGCTGTAGATGCAGAGAAGAAGGAAGAGGAAGAAGCTGCTCTGGAAATCGCAGATGCAATCGCTGCGGAAATCGCCGCTTCCGAAGCTGTGGATACAATCACAGATGAAGACGAAGTTACAGAAGAAGATCTTGATGCAAGCCTTGCGGCTCTGAAGAAGAGAAGATTCACTGACTACGATCCGGATGATCCCGAAGATGCAGAATTGCCTACCATTGCCTTTACAGCAATGACAGGTGATGAGTATTAATCAATACGCATGAACAGGAATGTTTTCGAAAGAGACATTCCTTTTCTTTTCCTTTAATCAAGCTTATAATCATCAAGCATTAAATATAAAGAAATAACAGGAGTGATATATATGGTTAAAAGAATCCGCATTCTTGCAACATCCGATGTACATGGAAACATCTTCCCGCACAGCTACTATACAGGCAGATATCAGAACAGCAGTTTTTCCAGACTGAGCACACTGATCAACTTCCTGCGTGATGAAAATACACTGCTTCTCGACAACGGTGACTCCCTTGTCGGAACACCCCTTTCCTTATACCACTATGACCGTCATCCCGATGACATTGCCCCTTCCACGATCGTTATGAGAGAAATGGGCTATGACTACATCAACATCGGCAACCATGACTTCCAGGGCGGTACTGAAGGACTGATGATGCACCTGCAGAACGTCAAGGCTCCCTGTCTGACTTCCAACTTTCTCTTCCACGATGTTCCCTATGGTCCTACCTTTGCCATCCGTGAAATCTGCGGCAAGAAGATCGCTCTGATCGGTGCTGTAACAAGCAGCGTTGCCCGTCTGGAATCCAAGGCACACCTGACAGGAGCTTCCTTCAAGGATGCCTTTGAAACAGTAAAGAAGAATGTTGAACTGGTACGCAAGCTTGAGAATCCCGACTATGTCGTAGTTCTCTACCATGGCGGCTTCGAACGCAACCCTGCCACAAACGAACCGCTGGCAAATGTCGGTTTTGAAAACCAGGGTTATAAGATGCTGACACAGATCCCCGGTATCGATGTACTGATCGCCGGTCATCAGCACCTCTCCATGTGCGGCAAGCTTGGTTCTGCAGTTTATGCCGAAACAGCTGCCAATGGTGAAGAAATGGTATGCGTTGAAATCTTCCCTGATACAAACGAAATCACATGTCGTCTGCTGAAGGCCGATACAAAGGCTGATGAAGCTCTGACAAAGTTCGTTCAGGCAGAAGAAGATGAATGTCAGGCAATGATGAATGAAGTACTTGGTACAACAAAAATGGATCTGAAGATCACAGATACATTCGATGCCCGTCTGCATAAGGCACAGGCTATCACACTGATCAATCAGGCTATGATGGCTGCTTCCGGTACAGACATTGCTTCCTATGCCCTGAATGCAGATGCATTAGGTTTCTCTAAGGAAATCACAATGAGAGAAGTACTCTCTGCATCCCCTTATCCGAATCTGCTGGTTGTACTGAAGGTATCCGGTGCGACATTAAAGAAGTATCTGGAAAAGAATGCAGAATACTGGCTGGTAACTGCTGAAAGCACTATCGGTGTAAATCCCTATTATGAAAAGCCTGTACCGAAGTCTGCACCGTATGACATCGTAGATGGTCTGGAATATACCATCAACGCAGATAACCTGCCCGGTAACAGAATCACATCTCTGACATACCATGGTGAACCTGTCACAGATGAAAAGTCCTATGAAATCACCTTCACAAACTACCGTGCTTCCGGTACCGGAGAATTCGGTATGCTCAGAGAAGGCGAAGTCGTCAGAGTCGTCAGAAGAAGTCTCTCCGATATCATTGCTTCTTATATTAAGAAGCAGGGTACAGTATCCTTTGAACCTGTATACAACGTACACGTTGAACACTGAAGAGCAGATGCCGGCCATAGAGCCGGCATTTTTGTATACAATACAGTTATGACATACAACGATAAAAGAGAAGAACTGATCAGACAGATCAAAGCAATACACAATACACAGGGACATGCCGCCATCGGCATCGACGGCCGCTGCACTTCCGGTAAAAGCACCATTGCCGAATATATCGCTGAAGAACTGAACGCCATCCTTATTCACATGGATGACTTCTTCCTTCGTCCCGAACAGCGCACACCAGAACGTTACGCCACACCCGGTGCCAACGTCGACTACGAACGTTTCATGGAAGAAGTACTGACACCTCTGCAGAAAGGAGAGTCCTTTGCCTATCGTCCCTTTGACTGCGTTACCATGTCACTGATGGACCCGATCAATGTTCCGGCCAGCAGTATTGTCATCATTGAAGGCAGCTACTGCATGCGTCCCGAACTGCGTCCTTTCTATGATCTGAAAGTATTCATGGACGTTGATGCAGAAATACAGATGCAGCGGTTACATAAACGTAACCCGGACAAGGTGGAAGACTTCCGTACAAAGTGGATTCCTTATGAAGAAAAGTATCATCAGGCATACAATGTACGCGAATTATGTGATCTGGTTATCGATACAACAGATTTCTTTTAAACTTCTTTATAACATTCTGACATATTTCTATAAGACAGAGTTATAATCAGTATCCACGCATCATATATATGCGTCACTACAACGAGGTATAACCTATGTCAGAACACAACAAACCTAAACTTCACTTATGCAGGAAAGACATCCCCAATCTCTGTGTGATCGTCTTTTCTGCTTTTGTTTACTCCTGCGGCATGAACTCATTCATCAAGTCAGGTAATCTCTTCCCCGGCGGCTTTGCCGGACTGTCCCGACTGGTAGCGGGTATCCTGCAGATATTCCTGCACGTGAATGTATCCTTCTCCGTCATCTACTTTGCCTTGAATATTCTTGTCACAGTATTTGTCTTCAACCTGATCGGCCATAAGTTCATTCTGTTCTCCTTCTTATGGTTCTCACTCACCTCCTGGTTTACATCCATACTTGTACTGCCTCAGGTGACCAATGAAATGCTTCTGATTGCCGTATTCGGCGGTCTGATCAACGGTGCTGCGATCGGTATGGCCTTACGTGCCAACGCCAGCTCCGGCGGTACCGACTTCATCGCCATCGCTTTATCCATGAAGCTCAACCGTCCCACATGGAATTACATGATGGCAGCTAATGCAACGATTCTGATCATTGCCGGTCTGCTGTATGGATGGAATACAGCACTGTACTCCATCATCTTCCAGTATGTATCCACACAGGTCGTCAACACGATTCATCAGCGCTATAAACTGACTTCCCTGCATATCATCACCAACCAGCCGGATGAAGTCAGTGATGCAATCTTCAGAACCTGCCGTCATGGTATTACCAAGATCAGATGTGAAGGCGGCTTTACTCATCAGGAACACTGGCTGCTTCTGACCACCATCAATGCTTATCAAAGCAAAGCTGTCATTGATGCCGCAAGACACGCCGATCCTCATGTATTCATTGAAGAGAATCCGATGAGTCGCATCATCGGCAACTACTTCCAGCAGCCACTAGAATAACACAAAAACTCTGAGTGCTCAGTGTTTAACTGTAACTCAGAGTTTTCTTTATATATGCAGATAATTGATCAGCGGATCTTTTCGTCAATGTAGTAGATATTGCCCGCCTTACCATCGACTCTGCGATGTGTTGCAGGATCAATCTCACATGCCATCCATACTTTCTGACCAAGGTATTCGAAGGGAATACGTGCATCCTTGCCGGCAAGAATCATCTCAGCGACTTCCAGATTTTCATCCAGAATACTCTTTTCAGATTCACAGGAACCATGCTGGCGGAGAACACGATCATACTGAGGTTCGATCTCCTTCAGCTTTTTCAGTGTTGCGATATATTCCACTACTGTAGATGCCTCAGGCTTGAACAGGAATGTGTTCTCACCACAGGCATCACCGAAGAGAATGACACGGTCTTCCTTTACCAGAAGAGCCATCATTCCTTGTGTATGACCAGGTGCATGAATTGTCTGTACGGTAACGCCGCCCAGATTGAATTCCATACCACCTTCAAGGTCGAGGAATTCACCCTTAAATTCCCCATGGAATTCAGAATCCGGAATACTGTCGATGTCCTTGACAGTTCTTCTGAGCATTGTTCTGCGCAGACCAAGATCGATCTTCAGCTTATAGATTTCAATCTCTCTGCTGTTCATGTAGACCTGATCCCACTGTGCAATACCATTGGCATGATCAGCGTGACCATGTGTAATCACTACATCATACGGCTTATCCCAGATGCTCTCCACATAACCGCGAAGATCACCTAAACCATAAGCAGTATCTACGAGGATGCCTCTTTCACTTCCCATCAGGAAGTACATGCAGGCATCACCCGCACCATAGATACGAAGAATATGATCCGTTACTTTTTCACTAGTGAAGTTTACCATTAAGCTTCACTGTTTTCGTTCTTAACAAGCTGCTTGTCGTATGTTGTGATGAACGGATATACGATCACCATATCTACAACGAACAGGATAGCCCATACCAGAACAGTCTTTACATCACCTGTAGCCAGCAGTGCAGCCAGAGGACCGGGAACTGTAAACGGCAGTGTTACGAAGAATCTGCCCAGAACACCAGCCTGTGCCAGCAGGTAGTATGTGGAGAAGTTAACGATGGAGCAGATCAGCAGCGGGATGTATGTATATACATTCAGTACTGTAGGCAGACCGAAGATGGAAGGTTCATTGATGTTGAAGATAGAAGGAACGATCGCAACCTTAGCAACGGACTTAGCCTGAGCGGACTTGCAGAACAGGAAGATGATAACCAGAATTGCATTGTAAGTAATCCAGTTGCCGAATACGGAGTTAACAGAACCTGCGAAGATGTAAGGCAGCTGTTCACCAGCCATGTAAGCTTCAGTGTTAGCAGCCAAAGCAGCTGTTGTAATCGGAGATACAACTGCGGATACCATGTTTGCACCGTGAATACCGAAGAACCAGAATGTTGTCATCAGGAAGTTGATCAGCAGTACGGAAGGCAGGGAACCTGTAGCACTCATCAGAGGCTTGAAGACTGTATAAACCAGATCGCAGATGCCGGCACCTGTCATGGAAGTGATCAGGTTATTCAGCAGGATGAATACGATTACGTTGAAAGCAGCAGGAATCAGTACGTTGAACGGACCGGCTACATTCGGAGGAACGGAATCAGGCATCTTGATACGGATATCATGAACGATGAAGAAACGGTTAATTTCAACAACCAGCAGACCAATGATCATTGCAGAGAACATGTAACCTGCGCCCAGACGGCCGACGATGATGGAACCGTTAGCGATATCCAGAGCACCGGATACGCACAGGTATGTCAGCAGAGCTGTAATCATGTTGTTCAGACCATCCATCTTGTAGTTGGAAGCGAGTCTGAAGGAAACGCCGCATACTACATAGATAGAGATGATGCTGATTGTCAGATAATAAGGAATCATCAGTGTTGCAGAATTAGCAGCAGCGAATGCCTTCCATGCCAGCAGGAAGGAATAGAAGAAGTTTGTGCCTTCTGTGATTGTAGCAGGTACCGGAGGTACAGCAATCAGACAGGAGAAGCCACCGATGATAGTAGCAGGAATCATGACAGTAAGACCGTCACGAATAGCAGCCAGATGAGTCTGGCCGGCGATTTTCTGACCAACCGGAACAATGTAATTGCCCATAAATTCTTCCAGTTTAGCCATGAAACCATTAGATTCAGACATTTGAAGTCCCCTTTCTCAACGCATGATAGCGTTTTCTTTTGTCGAAATCATCGTACATCTACATGAATGGCTAGTCAATATATTTTACTCATTAAATGAATGATCCATTCATTTTGCGTGATAAATCCTTTTGCCATTCACTCCCATTGAGCACATTAGAATTATTCTATATACTTAAGATAGATAAAGAGAGGTATGAACATGAATCCTTTTGAACAGATGGAACTCAAAAAGACATCCTTCACCAAAAGAGAAAAACAGGTATACGACGTGATCATTCAGAACATTGATGATGTTCTTCGTGACAGTGCAACCCTGCTCGCCGAAAAGCATAAGATCTCTCAGTCTTCCATTACCCGCTTCTGCCAGAAACTCGGCTATACCGGATACAACGACTTCAAATTTGATATCTACAAATACTCCAAGGCTGGCCGTTCCATTCAGGACCCCAACAGTGTTATGGATTACTATTCCCAGATTATTCACCAGATTCCCAATGCTGTATCTCAGGAACAGTTTGAACGAGTCGCAAAGATGATCTGTGATGCCCGCTTTGTTTCCTGCAATGGCTACCATAAGAGTTATCTGGCCGCCCAGCTTCTGGATATGAACCTGCACAAGATGGGAATCCTGTCATCTGCGACACCGTTTGACTCTTCCCATGTCCTGCCCCAGCATTTAACCAGAGATGATGTCGTCATTGTCTTCTCCGGTGTGAGCAGTGTCTATAAGGACAACATAGAACTGCTTCTGGAAGGTAATGACAACTGTCCGAAGATCATTCTCGTAACCTCCAGTGAAAAACATGTTCTGAAGAACAAAGCCGATGAAGTTGTCTGGCTTCCCAGCTATCAGAATCAAGGTTATCCCCAGTATCTGGAATCTCAGGTCATCAATATGGTCTTCATCGATCTGCTCTCCAGCTATATCGCAGAAAACAAGAATACTAACTGACTCCTTCATGCACTGAAGGAGTTTTCTTTCGTCTGATGATGATAGAATAAAGACACTACTGAAAGGAGATTACAAACATAATGGCATTCAGAAAAGGTTTCTTATGGGGCGGTGCTGTCGCAGCAAACCAGTGCGAAGGCGGCTATCTGGACGGTGGAAAGGGTCTTTCCTGCGCAGATATGCTGAAGGGTGGCAACGTTTCCACACCCCGCAAATTCTCCCCTGTCATTGAAGAAGGTGTTTACTATCCTTCTCATCAGGCAATTGACTTCTATCATCACTTCGAAGAAGATATCGCTCTCTTCGGCGAAATGGGCTTCAAGACATTCCGTCTTTCCATCAACTGGGCACGTATTTATCCCAATGGCGATGATGCTGAACCCAATGAAGAAGGTCTGAAGTTCTACGATCAGGTATTCGATGCATGCAAGAAGAACGGCATTGAACCCCTGGTTACTCTGTCTCACTATGAAATCCCCTGGGCAATCGTTACAAAGTATCAGGGTTTCGCAGACAGAAAGACAATCGATCTGTTCGTTAAGTATGCAACAACATGCTTCAAGCGTTATAAGGGCAAGGTTAAGTACTGGCTCACATTCAACGAAATCAATGCAGCTCTGATGCCCGGAGGCGGTGCATACAACGGCGTTGGCTATGTATGCGAAGAAGATCTGAAGAACACAGCACAGAGACCTGTCAATGAACTGATTGACAACCCTCAGAAGAGACTCGAAGCTCTTCATAACGAATTCGTAGCTTCCGCTCTGACAGTTAAGGCAGCACATGAAGTAGACCCTGAAAACATGGTCGGCTGCATGATCGCTCATCTGACATCCTACCCTGCAACATGCAAGCCTTCTGATGTACTGGCAGCACAGAAGGAAGACGATGTCTTCAATAACATCTGCGGTGACGTACATGTACGCGGTGCATATCCGGCATTTGCAGAAAACCACTACAAGTCCCTTGGTGTAGATACAGCCTTCATGCATAATCCTGAAGATGAAAAGATCCTGCTCGAAGGCAAGGTAGACATGTATACATTCTCCTACTACATGACAATGACAATTTCTTCCAATCCTGATGCAGAATCCACAGGCGGCAACCTCACATTCGGCGGCAAGAACCCCTACCTCAAGGCTTCTCCCTGGGGCTGGCAGATTGACCCTGAAGGTCTGAGATGGACACTGAGAAAGCTCTCTGACCGTTATCCCGGCACACCTTTGATGGTTGTTGAAAACGGTCTGGGTATGATCGATAAGAGAGAAGAAGACGGCTCTGTACACGATGACTACAGAATCGACTACCTCCGTGAACATGTAAAGCAGATGAAGATTGCTGTTGAAGAAGACAACGTCAACCTCATCGGCTATACAACATGGGGATGCATTGACCTGGTATCCGCAGGTACAGGTGAAATGTACAAGAGATACGGCTTCATCTATGTAGACCGTAACGATGACGGTACAGGTGACTTCTCCAGAAGCAGAAAGGATTCCTTCTTCTGGTACAAGAAGGTCTGCGAATCCAACGGCGAAGACCTCGATTGATCCAAAGGAAAAGAACTGTCGAAACATTTGTTTCAGGCAGTTCTTTTTTCTTCTATCTGATTGCGGCCTTCATTTCCTTTACGTAGGCGCCAATGTATGCCGGTGCATCCTTGCCGTACTTTTCAAGCAGGCGGATAATAGCCGAACCAACAATCGCACCATCGGAAATACCGGCCATCTTCTTTGCCTGTTCCGGGTTGGAAATACCGAAACCAATCGCACACGGTACATTCGTAACTTCACGTACAGCCTCAACAATAGAAGCCAGATCTGTGCGGATTTCACTGCGCATACCGGTTACACCAAGACTGGAGACAATATAGATGAAGCCTTCTGCTTCCTTTGCAATCATGGCAATACGCTGTTCGGAAGTCGGTGCGATCAGGGAAATCAGATCAACATCATACTTCTGACATAAAGGCAGGAACTCTTCCTTTTCTTCAAAGGGAAGATCAGGAAGAATCAGACCATCCATGCCGATCTCACTGCATGTGGAGATGAAACGTTCGGAGCCATAGGAGAAGACCACATTTGCATAGGTCATGAAGACCATCGGAATCTTTACATCCTTACGCAGTTCTCTGACAAAGTCAAAGATCTGATCTGTTGTAATGCCGCCTTTAAGTGCACGCAGATTCGCGCCCTGAATGACCGGACCTTCCGCTGTCGGATCAGAGAACGGAATACCCAGTTCAATCAGATCTGCACCATTCGCAACCATCTCTCTGATCGCAGCACCTGTTGTTTCCAGATCCGGATCACCGCAGGTAATAAAAGGAATAAATGCTTTTCCGTTTTCAAACGCCTGATGAATCTTACTCATGGATATCCTCCCCTCTGTAGCGGGCAATCGCTGCACAGTCCTTATCACCTCTGCCGCTGACTGTCACAACAATGATTTCATCCTTGTTCATTGTCGGCGCCAGCTTCATTGCATAAGCAATCGCATGGGCAGATTCAATTGCCGGAATAATACCTTCTGTCTTTGCCAGATATTCAAATGCATTGACTGCTTCATCATCAGTGATCGGTACATACTGTGCTCTGCCGATATCATGAAGCCATGCATGTTCCGGACCTACCCCAGGATAGTCCAGACCTGCGGAGATAGAATAAACAGGCGCAATCTGACCGTATTCATCCTGGCAGAAGTAGGACTTCATACCATGGAAGATACCGACTTTACCTGTATTGACTGTAGCGGCTGTTTCAAAGGTATCAATACCTCTGCCTGCAGCTTCACAGCCGATCAGCTTCACCTCTTCATCCTGAATGAAATGATAGAAACTGCCTATGGCATTGGAACCGCCGCCGACGCAGGCAATCACTGCATCCGGAAGTCTGCCTTCCTTCGCCAGCATCTGTTCTTTTATTTCTTTGGAAATGACAGCCTGGAAATCACGGACAATGGTCGGGAAGGGATGCGGTCCCATGACGGAACCCAGACAGTAATGCGTATCCGCAATACGGGATGTCCATTCTCTCATAGCTTCAGAGACAGCGTCTTTCAGTGTTGCCGTACCGCTCTTAACCGGAACAACTGTCGCTCCTAACAGACGCATACGATATACATTCAGAGCCTGACGGATCGTATCTTCTTCACCCATGAAGACAACACATTCCATCCCCATCAGGGCTGCGGCTGTTGCTGTAGCGACACCATGCTGACCGGCACCTGTTTCGGCGATCAGTCGTGTCTTTCCCATCTTTTTGGCAAGCAGGGCCTGTCCAAGTACATTGTTGATCTTATGTGCACCGGTATGATTGAGATCTTCACGCTTGAGGTAAATCTTTGCCCCGCCCAGATCCTTTGTCATCTTCTCTGCATAATACAGACGGGAAGGTCTGCCGGCATAATCATTGAACAGTTCCTGCAGTTCACGATTGAACTCAGGATCATTCTTATAGTGGTTATATGCTTCTTCCAGTTCAATCACTGCATTCATCAGTGTTTCCGGAATATACTGACCACCATGAATACCAAAACGTCCATTCGGATTTGTCATTACTGTTCTCCCTTTCTGACATTCTCTACAAATGTCTTCATCTTTTCTGCATCTTTGAGACCATCTGTCTCAATACCGGAACTCACATCCACAGCATAAGGATGCAATGTCTTTACAGCTGTACTGACATTCTCTATATCCAGACCACCTGCCAGGAAGTAAGGTCTCTGAATATCTTCAATCAGACCCCAGTCAAATACCTTGCCTGTACCTGCGCCGGAATCCAGCAGAACATAATCCGCAGAGCATGTTTCTGCCATGGCAATATCTGTCTTCTCCTTGATCTTGAAAGCACGGATAATCGTACGATCGCTGCGCTGACGCAGGCGGGCAATGTATTCTTCATCTTCACTGCCATGGAGCTGGGCAATATCGATGATACCTTCATTAAGCAGACGTGCGACTTCCTCAACATCCTCATTCACGAATACACCTGCAGCCTGAATACCTTCCGCAAGCATACCCTTCAGTTCCTTTGCCTTATCCGGAGATACATATCTCTTGCTTTTCTTTGCAAAGACAAAGCCGATATAATCCGGTTTCAGTTCATTCACTGCTTCAATATCACAAGGTCTGGAAAGACCGCAGAGTTTAATCTTTGTCATCATGCACCTCTTAACTCATCGAGTTTTGCTTTCTTATCTTCCGCTCTCATCAGTGTTTCACCAATGAGTACTGCATCCGAACCAATCTCACGCAGTTTCTTTACATCCTCAGCACTCTTCACACCGCTTTCTGATACAAACAGTACATTGGCAGGGATCTTCTCACGCAGCCTTCTGCTGTTGCCTGTATCAACCGTAAAGTCCTTCAGATTACGATTATTCACACCGATAATACGAGCCCCGGCACGGATGGCCATCTCTGTTTCCTGTTCATCATGTGCTTCCACAAGAGCAGAGATACCAAGTTCATCACAGATACCGATATACTCCTTAATCTTTTCTTCGGAAAGAATGGAACAGATCAGCAGCACTGCCGCAGCACCTAATACCTTTGCTTCATAGATCATATAGGCATCGACTGTGAAGTCCTTGCGTAGACAGGGAATACTTACTACCTCTGTGATTTCCTTCAGATACTGATCACTGCCCAGAAACCACTTCGGTTCTGTTAATACCGAAATCGCATCTGCGCCTGCTTTCTCATATTCCACAGCAATATCCAGATACGGAAATACAGGTGCGATCAGTCCTTTGGAAGGAGAAGCCTTCTTGCATTCACAGATGAAGGACATTCCTGATTTCGCTAATGCTTTTTCAAAAACGAATGTACCTTTCGGCATCTGCATTGCCTTTGCTTTCATCTCTTCCAAAGAGACTGTTTCCTTTGCTTTCATCACACGCTCACGGGCGTAATCCGCAAGCTGATCAAGAATTGTCATGTTTATGCCTCCGGGCGATTGCTTACTTCAATTACCTTCTTCAATGTTTCCAATGCCTTACCGGAATCAATCAGTTCTGCCGCAAGTGCAATACCTTCCTTCATGCTTTCAGCCTTGCCGCCGATATATAACGCAGCACCTGCATTCATCAGAACTGCATTTCTCTTCGGTCCCTTTTCACCATTGAGAATTGCCAGTGTAATTTCTGCATTCTCTGCCGGTGTACCACCCTTCAGTTCATCCTTTGTGCATCTTTCAAAGCCGAATTCTTCAGGTGTGATCACAGAAGACTTGAACCAGCCATCACGGATTTCACAGATTGTTGTAGGAGCACTCATGGAGATTTCATCCAGCTTATCCTGACCATAAACAACCATACCTCTCTTGATACCAAGGTTGATCAGTACCTGTGCCAGCGGTTCTACCAGATATTCATCATAAACACCCAGCAGCTGGTAGTCAGGAGAACCGGGGTTGGTCAGCGGACCGAGGATATTGAATACAGTACGGAAGCCGAGTTCTCTGCGGATCGCACCGACATACTTCATGGATTTGTGATACTGCTGTGCAAAGAAGAAGCACATACCTGCTTCATTCAACAGTTCAATGCAGCGGGCAGGGCTCTGGTTGATATTTACGCCTAATGCTTCCAGACAGTCCGCTGTACCGCATTGGGAAGAAGCAGCTCTGTTACCATGCTTGGCAACCTTCATACCTGCAGCTGCAGCGACCAGAGCGGAAGTTGTGGAGATGTTGAAGCTGTGGGCATTATCACCGCCGGTACCAACGATCTCAAACAGTTCCATATCTGTTTCTACCTTTGTGGCATGTGCACGCATAGCCGCAGCACAGCCGGCGATTTCATCTGTTGTCTCAGCTCTTGCACTCTTTGTGGAAAGAGCAGCCAGGAAGGCAGCGTTCTGTGTAGGTGTTGTCTGGCCATCCATAATTTCATTCATTACTGTGTAGGCTTCGTCGTAGGTCAGGTCTTCTTTGTTTACGATTTTTACAATTGCTTCTTTGATCATGATGTTTCTCTCCTTTTTCATATCCGATCATCTGTCTTCTATTGAGGAAAGAAAAACGTCCTCGATAGAAAAGAGTTCTATCAAGGACGAATATAAACTATCCGCGGTGCCACCTTGGTTCACGTATGACCGTGCGCTTGTCAGGATACCTGCATATCCCCGGCATATGACGTCTGCCTTCACGTCGCAGAATACTTTGTGATCACTCACATTTGACTGCGCCCTCAGCGGTCCATTTGACAACTTGTTTCTCACCTGACTCTCACCAACACAGGTTCTCTGTAAAGGCATCATTGCCGTTATCTCCGCTTCAACGGTTTCTTTCTATTCACTTTGACCAAATGATATACCTGTACGAATTTACGTGCAACATCATTGCTTTCGCAAGATACGAAAAAAGAACTGTAAATGCCTGTCTTTTGTAAACATTTACAGTCCTTTCGATTACAGATCCTTCACATTGAGACAACGGATGGCATTCAGTACCGCAATGACCATGACACCTACATCCGAGAAGATCGCAGCCCACATGTTCGCATAGCCTAATGCCCCCAGAATCAGACATCCAAACTTCACCACCAGAGCAAAAACGATGTTCTGATATACGATACCCAGACACTTACGGGAAATCTTGATGGCCTTGGAAATCTTCAGAGGATTATCATCCATCAGCACGACATCCGCAGCTTCAATCGCAGCATCGGAACCCATCGCACCCATGGCAATACCGATATCCGCACGACTTAATACCGGTGCATCGTTGATGCCATCACCGACAAAGGCCAGCTTTTCCTTATCAGACTTGAGTGAAGAAAGCAGACGTTCAACTTCGTTGACCTTATCCGCAGGAAGAAGTTCACTGTGCACTTCATCCACACCAAGATCTTTCGCTACCTTTTCCGCAGCACCCTTCGCATCCCCTGTTAACATCACTGTCTTTGCAGCACCGGCACGCTTCAGTTCCTGCAGTGCCTTAGCTGCATCAGGCTTAACGATATCAGAGATGACGATATGACCTGCATATGCACCATCAATTGCCATATGAATGACAGTTCCTGCACTGTCACAATCCTCACAGACAATATTCAGCTTCTTCATCAGCTTCATATTACCTGCCGCAACAGTATGACCATCTACCTTTGCCGTTACACCATGACCGCTGATTTCTTCAATATCCGTAACACGGCTGCGGTCAATCTCTTTGCCATACGCTTTCTGCAGAGACTTTGAGATCGGATGAGAAGATGCACATTCTGCCATCGCTGCATACGCAATCAGTTCTTCCGCGGGCATTGTATTGTTGTGAATATCAGTTACTTCAAAGACACCCTGTGTCAATGTACCTGTCTTATCAAAGACAACAATCTTTGTCTTAGACAATGTTTCCAGATAATTGGAACCCTTGATCAGTACACCTTCATGAGATGCACCGCCGATACCTGCAAAGAAGCTCAGCGGAATACTGATCACCAGAGCACATGGACAGCTGATAACCAGGAATGTCAGAGCACGGTAAATCCACTGTTCCCACATTGCCGGATTATGCATGATCATATTCACAACCGGCGGCAGTACGGCTAAAGCAATAGCACTGTATACAACTGCAGGTGTATAGACACGGGCAAACTTAGCAATGAATTCCTCTGACTTTGACTTACGGGAACTTGCGTTCTCGACCAGTTCAAGAATCTTCGATACTGTAGATTCACCGAATTCTTTTGTTGTTCGAATCTTCAGTACACCGCTCATATTGATGCATCCAGAGATGACCTCTTCACCTTCATGAACAGAACGAGGAACACTTTCGCCGGTTAAGGCACTGGTATTCAGTGTGGAATTGCCATACACAACAATACCGTCGATCGGAACCTTTTCACCAGGCTGTACTACAATCACTGTACCAATTTCCACTTCATCCGGATCCACCTGTTCCAGCTGACCATCAGTTTCGATATTGGCATAGTCAGGTCTGATATCCATCAGTTCACTGATATTTCTTCTGCTCTTGCCTACAGCATAGCTCTGGAACAGTTCACCGATCTGGTAGAACAGCATAACTGCTACAGCTTCCAGATAGTCACCGCTCTTTGTATAGATTGCACAGGCAAAGGCACCGAAGGTAGCCACTACCATCAGGAAACATTCATCAAAAGGCTGACGGTTGATCACACCCTTATAAGCCTTGCGCACAATGTCGTAGCCGATCAGTACATAGATAGCTAAATAGCATGCCAGAGATACCAGTCCTTCTGCCGGAATAAACTGCATGGCAATGACAGCAGCTGAGGCCAGAAGGATTCTCTTAAGCATCTTTTTCTGTTTCTTATTCATAAGTACCTCTCATTTATAACAAACGCTCCTGCACATCACATGCGGAGCGTACTGTCTTACAGTTCGATTTCGCAGTCGTCTTCGACTTTCTTGCAGTTCTTCAGAACTTCCTGCATAACTGCCTTAGGTTCAGCACCTTCCGCAAACTCAACGATCATCTTCTGAGTCATGAAGTTTACAGTTGCCTTTGCAACACCTTCTGTCTTGTTGGCTGCTGTTTCCATCTTATTTGCACAGTTTGCGCAGTCTACATAAATTTTATAAGTCTTCTTCATAGGATCATCCCCCTTTACAAACGTTCATTCGATTAAGCGTTTGTTTAATCTTTCTGTCTGTAATATACTTTACTCAATATTGTTATTCAATCTATAGGAATACGTACTTTCCAAAAAGGCTAAATACATTTCCAAACGGACTAACGTGGAGGTATCTATGACAGATCATCATCTCCCGCATCATCACGAAGAAGAAACCAAGATCGAACAGCTTCAGGCACAGCTGGATAAGATTGAGGATTTTCGTGCAATCGCAGAGGTCTTCGCTCAGTTAGGCGATCCCACCAGAACCCGCATCTTCTGGATGCTTTGTCATTGTGAAGAATGTGTCATCGACATTGCCGCAATGATGAATATGTCTTCACCCGCTGTATCCCACCACCTGCGTACTCTGCGCAGTTCCGGTCTGATCACCAGCGTTCGCAAGGGCAAGGAAGTTTTCTATCACGTTGCTGATACGGAAACAGCTCGTTTACTGCATCACACGATTGAACAGGTAATGACCATTACCTGTCCTGACGGAGGTAATCAACATGAATGAATCGACATTGTTTATTTCTCATTTCCTGGGTTATGCCTACGATGAGAATGCCGTATCCGCGGAACAGCTGTTCCCCGGTATTGACCTGATCCAGGTATCCATCAGCTCTGCCACACTGCAGTGCAACGAATACCCGGATACCGATGGATTAATGCTGATCTACTGCCGCACCGGTCATATGAACTGGGTACAGGACGGTGATACGGAAATCCATTTAGGCCATGGTGATTTTGTACTGGCACCTTTGAACAGAATGTTCGGTACGGAACTGATCTTCCCCAGTGAAATGTTTGAAGGTCTCTTACTGATGATCAATCCGAATACAATGTCCGCATATCCGCCGGAGATCCTCAATGGTACAGGTGTAACTGCAGATCAGCTGAAACAGAAGTTCTGTGCCGATGATTCCTGCACAACCATTCATGGCAATGAACAGACGGACCGTATCTTCGCCGGTTTCTTTGATCAGCCTGAACAGTATGAACATGCATACCGTCAGCTGATGACACTGGAACTGTTCATGTATCTGGTACGTGAAGAAATTCACGGTATTCCGGCAGTCAAACGTACACATTCCGAACAGATCAGCATCATCAGAGAAGTACATGCATATCTTCTCGATAACATGGATCTGCGTATTACCATCGACATGCTTGCGCATCGTTTCCTGATGAACCCGACAACATTGAAGCAGGTCTTCAAGGATGTCTACGGCAATTCCATCGCTGCTCACATCAAGGAACATCGTATGGAGAAGGCATTGATCATGTTAAGAGAAAGCGACTGTTCTCTTTCTGAGATTGCCAAAGCTGTAGGCTATGACAGCCAGAGCAAATTCACTGCCGCCTTCAAGGCATACTACAAAGTACTCCCCAGTGCTTATCGCAAACAGAATTAACAGGAGAAAGACATGGATCATGTACATATGTCTCTGAAGGACTATCTGTATCTGCGAAAACTGTTCATCAATCTGGATCGTTATGTACTGAATGTTTCCATGCTTGATGATGAAGTCATCATTGATTTCTATGATGAGAAATTCAGAAGTTTTCTAAGTGATTATCGTTCTTTGGTCATCCGCAGAGGCACAGCTGACAAACAATCTTATAATGATATCGGAATACGTCTGAATCTGATCTTTGATACATATATCAGACCGTTATTAAAGGAGGAAAACGAACAATGAACAGCTTTATTACTGAACTGATCGCACGCAGAAGTGCACGTTCCTACGAAACAACACCTGTCGAAAAGGAAAAAATCGAACAGATCATCGAAGCAGGTCTCTATGCAGCAAGCGGTATGGGCAAGCAGTCCCCGATCATCGTTGCTGTAACAAACAAGGAACTGAGAGACAAGCTCTCTGCAATGAATGCGGCTGTAATGAATGCCACTACTGATCCTTTCTATGGTGCTCCCTATGTACTGATCGTACTGGCTGACAAGAATGTCGGTACAGCAGTATATGATGGCTCCCTGGTTATGGGCAACATGATGGCTGCAGCTCACTCTCTGGGTGTAGGTTCCTGCTGGATCCACCGCGCAAAGCAGGTATTCGAAACAGAAGAAGGCAAGGAAATCCTCAAGTCCCTCGGTGTTGAAGGTGACTACGAAGGTATCGGCAACATGATCCTTGGCTATGCTAAGGAAGAAGCTCCCTGCAAGCCTCGTAACGAAGGCAGAGTATTCTGGGCTGAATAATCACCTTACAAGGATGGCGAAAGCCATCTTTTTTCTTGTAATCGCTTTCTTCATCGTGTCTGGTTTTGATACAATAAATAAAGCTGAATAAAAAGGTGGATCATTTATGCTGAATAAATTTGTCATGAGCCGTAAACAGAACGAAAAGTATATCAAGGATAATCTTGATCTTCTTGTATATCAGAGCATGCGTCTGGCCCGCTACGACGTAACACCTGAATACTGCCGTAATGAACCTGATCTTTCTACCGAAGAAGGAAAAGCTCTGAACAATTTCAAAAGAGGCTATGCATTCCTGTTAAGAACCGTTGAACTGGAACCTAATTATGAATATCTTCTTGATCTGCACTGGATCCTGATGGATGGTCTCATGGACCTCATCAACAATGAACTGACCCCGGATCAGGTAGATTACCTGTACCGTATGATCAACCAGCCTGCCAAGGCCAATACAGAGATTGCCATCGACTGCATGCTGTATATCCTGAACAAGCGTTTATTCAAAGATGGAGATGTACGTGTTGCACTGATGTTCGCCAATAAGATCATGCTCGACAATGGCTGCGGTATCATCACAATCCCGGAAAGCAGAGATCTCGAATTCAGACAGCTGCTCAAGGAAGCACATCACACAGAGAATACCGAAGAGTTCAAGAAGTGGGTATTCACCTGGTGCATCAAGGGTAAGAAAACAGACTACTATAACTAATAAAATCAGCAGCCTCTGAGACAATGTCATTAAGTTAAGGTGACATAGTCGTTTACAAGCTACAAGAAAAGAAGAAACGGGTCTGTAATTCTTCAGAAAGAGAAGAATACGGATCCGTTTTGCCGTTTCATAACATGATATTGGTAAATTAAAACACGACAA
>JAZUHS010000011.1:0-15313 GCA_045641845.1 Bulleidia sp.
GGTGAAGTCTCTGACACAGCAGCAGCTGCGTGATATCTATTCCGGCAAGATTACCAATTGGAAGGAAGTGGGTGGCGAAGACTGTGAGATCATTGCCTATCAGCGTAACCGCGGCAGCGGTTCGCAGACCGGTCTTCTGAAGTTCATGGGTGATACACCGGTAATGGATGCACCTTCGGAAACAATTGTGGATGCAATGTCAGGCATCATCGACAGAGTTGCGGACTACCACAACTTCAAAGGTGCCATCGGTTTCTCCTATCATTTCTATGCAACGCAGCTGCGTGCCAATAAGAATCTGCGCATGCTTGCGGTGGATGGCATAGAACCTTCCAATGAAACCATCGGTGCCGGTGAATATCCGATCACAGATGATTTCTACGCAATTACCCGCAAGGGGGATATGAGCGAGAATACCCGGAAACTGATCGACTGGATCCTCAGCGAGGAAGGACAGTACATTGTCAAAGAATCCGGCTATGCACCGGTAAAACAGTGAACAGAGAACTCTGCAATAGCAGGGTTCTTTTCATTGCAGGAAGCAAATTGTGATAGAATGATACGCAATTGAGGAGATAAATCATATGAATCTGAATGAAATGAAGCATAAGTATGCATATATGCTGGCGCGTGTCGGTCTGAATGTACAGAAAGGTCAGACAGTGCTGGTTGAAGCATGTGTAGAAGGCGCTGCCTTCACTCCGATCTTTGCGGAAGAATGCTATAAGCTTGGTGCAGGCAATGTTGTGATCCATTATCTGGATATGGCAAACATGGCAGTTGCTGCACAGTATCGTGATCTGAAGGATGTACAGGCTGTCGAAGACTGGGAAGTTGCTCAGTGTGAAAAGTATCTGGAAGAAGGTGCCTGCTTTGTACGTCTGGAAGGTGTCAATCCTGCTCTGATGGAAAATGTATCCGAAGATAAGGCAAGTGCTGTATTCGCTCATATCGATACAGTGCGCAACGTTATGCGCCGCTACAGCAGAGAACGTCACTGCCAGTGGCTGATTGCTATGATTCCCACACAGGAATGGGCCGATTACATTCTGCCTGATGTAGCTAAGGAAGAAAGACTGAATACATTGTGGTATAAGCTGTTTGATCTGTGCTATCTGACAGAGGACAATGATCCTGTAGAAACATGGAAGAACAATCAGGCAAAGAAGGCTGCACGTGGTAAGAAGCTGGACAGCTATAACTTCAGAAAGCTGCACTATACAGCCGGCAACGGTACAGATCTGACAGTGACTCTGACCCCTTATTCCAAGTACTATAATGATCGTTCCGGTGACCCCAACCGTGTTGAATACCTGCCGAACCTGCCTACTGAAGAAATTGCGACAACTCCTGAAAAGTATGGTACAGATGGTGTTGTATATTCCTCCCGTCCGCTGATTCTCGGTGGCAAGGCTATCTCTGATTTCGGCTTCCGCTTCGAACATGGCAAGGTTGTGGAAGTAATTGCAGGAGAAGGCAAGGAAATGCTGGAAGCAATCGTCAATACAGATGAAGGCTCCGCATATCTGGGCGAAGCGGCTCTTGTTGAATATCATTCTCCGATTTCCATGAGCGGTCTTGTTTACTACACAACACTGATTGATGAAAACGCATCCTGCCATCTGGCTTTAGGCAATGGCTTCCTGCCGCCTCTGCCGGAAGGATGGACTGCAAACAAGTCCTCCAAGCACATCGACTTCATGATCGGTACACCAGATATGCACATCACAGGCATTACCGATGACGGTACGGAAGTGACTGTTTTTGAAAACGGTGACTTCGCTGCTGAATTCGCTGCTTGAGAATCCTTGAAACCATTGAATTATGAAAGACTTTCTGATCAAAAGGAAAGTCTTTTTCATTGTTTGGGAAAATCAGTGTCTGTTTGCTTTTTTAAATATGCAGAATATACGCATATATCATGCATCGATGAAGACCGTACAGTAAATGCATTGTACAATTGCTGTATGGGAGGAAAGAGAATTATGAAGAAATTATTCTCGCTGATGCTCGTAGGTCTTCTGGCTCTGGCCGGCTGTTCTTCTGAACCGTCTGCTGCTGCAGAAACTTATGAGGGCACTGCTGCCGGTTTCGGCGGTGAAGTGAAAGTTGTTCTTACTGTCAAGGATGGTAAGATCATCGACGCAGTGCTGACAGGCGATGGTGAAACACCTTCTGTCGGCGGCGCTGCACTGGAAACTCTGAAGACTCAGCTGATTGATGCAGGTACTGCAGATATCGATGGTGTCTCCGGAGCTACAGTTACATCTACAGCAGTAAAGGATGCTGCTAAGGCTGCTCTGGCAAAGGCAAATGGTGAAACTGCTGAAACAGCAGCGACACTGGCTGATGGCACTTACAATGCGGAAGCATACGGCTTTGAAATGGCTGTTTCCGATAAGGTTGTCATGACTGTCAAGGACGGCAAGATTGCTGAAATCGTATTAGGCGAAGACTGCGGCGATACTCCGCCGATGCTGGAAACAGCTGCGAAGAAGGTATTCGCTGAAGTGATTGAAAATCAGTCTGTTGCAGTTGATGCTGCAACAGGTGCTACTGTGTCTTCCAACGCACTGAAGGCGGCTGTTGAAGACTGTGTTGCACAGGCACTGGCAGCTGCAGGCTGCGATGCTTCCGCAATCTCCGAATTCAAGCAGATCCCTGCTAAGGTCGGCGGTGAAGAAACATATGAAACAGAAGTACTCGTCATCGGTATGGGCGGTTCCGGCACATATACAGCTCTGAGAGCTGCTGAATGCGGTGCACAGGTACTGGCAATCGATAAGCAGGCTCGTTATGGCGGTACTACTGCTCTGACATCTGAAATCGAATCCATCAACCCTGAAAGAATCAAGGCTGAATACAACAACGGTGAAGATTTCTGTGACCGTGATGCAATGTATCAGGCATGGATTGGCTATGTTGAAGGCGATGCCAAGGTAGACATCATTGATCTGTATTTTGATCAGTGCGGTCCTGCTCTGGACTGGCTGGCTCTGGATCACGGCGCAGGTCTTGACCTGGCTAATCCTCAGGCTGGTTTTACAGATGTAGACGTATACAAGGTTAAGTTCCAGTGGCTGCCTAACTACGATGAACGCACACCTTTCGCTCCTACATACGGCTATAACAAGTCTCAGATCGCTTCTTACTTCGATCGTCTGGTTGATGACTTTACTGCTCTGGGCGGCGAATATCTGCTTGAACATGAAGCATATGATCTGATCGTTGAAGATGGTGTCATCACAGGTGCCAAGGCAACTAACAAGGTTACAGGTGCTGATGTTACAATCAAGGCCAAGGCTGTCGTTATCGCTACAGGCGGCTTCCTGGGCAATGGTGAAATGACAGAAAAGTATCTCTCTGATGAATACTACAACATCAAGGGTGAATGGAAGATCTATGGTTCTCAGGGCAATGATGGCAAGATGCTGCAGGCAGCAATTGATGATGGTGCTGCTACATACAACATCGGCATGCCTCCGGAAGTTCATCTCTCCGGTACTGTTGACTTCCTTCCTGCACATGAATACGGTTATCCGATCAATGTTCTGGAAGGCTCCCTGGACTTCAATACAGGTCGTGAATGCAGATGGACAGTTGCTGACCTGCCTCTGATGATGGGTGTATCCGCTGACTCCATGGCAGTTACATTCGAAGGCAAGCGTTTCACTTCTGAAACAGGCATTGCCATGCTCGACCCGTGGATCGCTGGTCCTCGCTACTGGTCCATCTGGTCTGATGAACAGGTTAAGAGCATTGTTGAAAACGGCCTTGCAACAGACGTTATCGGACCGGCTGTCGGCTTCCTCGGTCACCGCGGTTCCATTCCTTCAGCTACACCTCTGCCTGAAGCATATGATGTACTGGATAATGCCATCGAACGTGGTTATGTCTTCAAGGCTGACACAATCGAAGAACTGGCTGCTCTGATCAATGTAGACGCTGCAGCTCTGAAGGCAACAACAGAAGCTTACAACGGCTATTGCGAAGCTGGCGAAGATGCTGAATTCCACAAGCCTGCAGAACTGCTGACAAAGATCGGCGAAGGTCCTTACTATGCAATTGCTATGGCTTCCTACAGCTATAACACATGTGCAGGTCTGGATATCAATGCCAAGATGCAGGTTCTGAATACAAACGGCGAAGTTATGGAAGGTCTGTTCTGCGTAGGTTCTGACTCCGCAGGCGTTCTGTTCACAGAAAAGAAGCCTTATGTAACATTCGGCGGCGCTAACAACGGCTGGGCTCTGACTTCCGGCTACGTTGCAGGCGAAATCCTGGCTGACTACGTAAAGTAATCGGCGGATTACTGTAAAAACTGAATAAGCATGGAAGGGGTATCCGATGATCCGGGTACCTCTTTTCCTTGCTCAGGCGGGCTATAGGGGACTTTGCAGAATTTTTTTTGCAAAATTTAAAAAAAGGCTTTGCAAAAGAAAGAACTCGTGCTATATTTAATGAGCGCTAAGGAATCGGTCATCGATCCTGAGTGATCACGGTTCTGTGGAGTAGCGGTTTATCTCGTCTCCCTGTCACGGAGAAGATCGCGAGTTCGAATCTCGTCAGAACCGCCATTATATGCGAGTGTAGTTCAATGGTAGAACGCCACCTTGCCAAGGTGGACACGGCGGTTCAATTCCGCTCACTCGCTCCATATCAAGCTATCCTGTGGGGTAGCTTTTTTTGTGCTTTATCAAAATGATGAAAATGTCTGATTCTTTTTTCTGCATCAATGTGTCTTTTTCTGGATGAACGTATAGTCATTGTTTTGAGGTGGTATAACTCATGTATAATTGATTTACAGGTTTCACTGAATAAAAAGAAAAGGAGACAATTGATTATGGGTTTTTCTAAAGATTTCCTGTGGGGCGGCGCTACTGCTGCCAACCAGTACGAAGGCGGCGTTCATGAAGGCGGTGCCGGTCTTGCTACAGGCGATGTAATGACAAACGGTTCTCATACTGTTAGACGTCAGGTTACATGGCAGATGCCTGATGGTACAACCGGTTCCACACCGTTATGCTTCGGTTCTCCCGAACGTCATCTTCCTGAAGGTGCGATTCCGGTAGAACTGAATGATCCTAAGTACTACTATCCTTCTCATATCGCTTCTGACTTCTATCATCACTACAAGGAAGACATTAAGCTGATGGCTGAAGAAGGCTTCAAGTGCCTGCGTATTTCCACTAAGTGGTCCCGTATTTATCCGGATCCCTGGGGTGAAGCAAGTGAAGAAGGTCTGAAGTTCTATGAAGATGTATTTGATGAATGCAAGAAGTACGGTATTGAACCGCTGGTAACTCTGCATCATTATGAAACACCGCTTGTATTCGCTCAGAAGACAAACGGCTGGGATTCCCGTGAACTCGTTGATCTGTTCGTTAAGTATGCAACAACAATGTTCAAGCGTTATTCCGGTAAGGTTAAGTACTATCTGACATTCAACGAAATCAACCTCGTTGAAATGGCTCCCTATGTAGCTGCAGGTCTGATTCACGCTGATCCTCAGAACATTGCCAATGCTGCATTCCACCAGTTCCTTGCAAGTGCTAAGACAGTCATTGCTGCACATAAGGATTATCCTGAAATCAAGGTTGGTATGATGCTGGCTTATGGTCCTTCCTATGGTTTCACACCTGACCCTGCAGATCAGCTGGCTGCTATGCAGATGGAAGATAATGCTCTGTGCTATGCAGATGTACAGATGCTCGGCTTCTATCCTACATACAAGCTTGCTGCATATAAGAGAGACGGTATTGTCATTCCTGCACAGGAAGGTGATATGGAAACAATTAAGGAAGGCGTATGCGACTTCCTGTCCTTCTCTACATATGGTTCTCATACATTAACAACTCGCGATGAAGGCGGCGAAAAGGGCGGCGGCAACGGCGGCTTCCTGAACGTTGTAAGAAATCCTTACCTGAGCACAAATGCATGGGGCTGGGCAACAGACCCTCAGTGCCTGCGTATCGCTCTGAACAGATTCAACAACAGATATCACTGCCCGCTGTGGTGTGTAGAAAACGGTATCGGCTGGAACGATGTATTCGAAGACGGTACAGTTCATGATGACTATCGTATTGACTACATGCGTGCAAATATCCAGTCCATGAAGGATGCAGTTGAAATCGATGGCATCGACCTGATGGGATACCTGTACTGGGGCTGCGTAGATATGGTATCCAATGGCGAAGGTGAAATGGCTAAGCGCTATGGTCAGATCTACGTTGATGCTGACAACTATGGTCAGGGTACTATGAAGAGATCCACAAAGGATTCCTACTACTGGTACCAGAAGGCAATTAAGTCCAACGGCGAAGACCTGGCTTAATATTCTGAAATCTGAGCAGTTCTGTGATGAGCAGGACTGCTTTTCATTTTGCTTGACGCAGCCGACATAAGTGAAGAAAATAGATACCAATATGAAAAGCAGACTTTGGACAAGAGATTTTACAATCATCACATTAGGCTCAATCGTATCGATGTTCGGCAATGTACTGGCAGGCTTCTCCGCCAGTCTGATGGTACTGGACTATACAGGTTCACCATCTCTGTATGCCATCTACATGGCATGCTTTACTCTGCCGCAGATCTTCATGCCGATTATTTCCGGTGCGATTCTGGATCGTTATTCCCGTAAGCGTACCATTTACACTCTGGATTTCCTCAGTGCCGGACTGTATGCCTTTGCCTCCTTTGTACTGGCTAAGGGCTTCTTCAGTTTCCCGGTGCTGCTGGTCTTTGCATTCCTTCTGGGTTCCATTGACAGCATCTATTACGTTGCCTACGCATCGTTCTATCCGCTGCTGATTCCGGATGGCTATTACTCCAAGGCTTATTCCATTGCGACATTCCTGGAGACTTTCTCAACGCTGCTGACACCGATTGCAGCTTTCATCTACAACGCCTTCGGAGTAGTGCCGCTGTTACTGGTGAATTCGGTATCTTTCCTGATTGCAGCGATCATGGAAACACAGATTCATCAGAAGGAAGAATATATCGATACACGAAAGAAGGAAGAAAAGAAGAATCTCTTTGCGGATATTCAGGAAGGCTTCCGATATCTGCTGCAGGAGAAAGGTCTTCTAGCGATTGCCATCTACTTTGCCTTTGATGCGCTGATGTATGGCGTGACTTCCGTATGTATTCTGCCGTACTTCCGTGAAACCTATGTCTATGGTGAGTACATCTATATGCTGGTACTTGGTATGGCGTCATTAGGACGAGTCATCGGCAGTGCGACATTGTACAGACATCAGGTGCCGGAGAAGATCCGCTATGAGACAACGTTGTTTGTCTATATCACATCTTCACTGCTGGATGCCTTCTACCTCTACTTCAGTATTCCGATCATGATGGTCATGAACTTCCTGCGCGGAAGTCTTGGTACTACCAGCTACAACATCCGCATCAGTGCAACCCAGAGTTATGTACCTGATGAAAAGAAGGGACGATTCAACGGTTCCTTCAATATGCTGAATAAGATCGGCATCTTCGGCGGTCAGATGATCGGCGGTGCCGTGGTAGGTGTTCTGCCGATCCGTACTGTCGTTACAACCTTCTTATGCATCAATGCTCTGGCAGCGGTGCTGATCGTCGGTACACATCGTAAGGAAATCAGTGTCATCTACAATCGTATTGCCTGAATATCAGAGGAACTGCATGACAGTTCCTCTTTTTTGGACAAAAAAACAGGAAGAAGCACATCCTTCTTCCTGTTGTGAATTAAGTGTTCTAAATCAGTCTGTATAAGGCCAGGGAATAGAATCATCAATCGGGCATTCATAGACAGAACCTGCCATAGCCTCCTTGAATTCATCCTTTGCCTGCTGCAGACGAGCAGGGTCAGCCATCAGCTTATAAGCACCTGCGGCCATGACCTTGCCGGCATGGATCATACCCTTCATACCAATGGAATGACCGGAACATGCAGTCATCATCCAGTGGTGACCGGGTGTTAATGCAGCAGCTGTGCAGTCGACAACCTGGAAACCGGGGCAGATGTGCTGGACATCGCCATAGTCTGTAGAACCGAATGTGTTGCGGTGAGCAAGCTTATAGAGACCTGCCTTCAGCGGCGGCATACCTTCAACGTAACCGGCACACTGACGGTTGATTTCATCAGCGAACTTCAGTTCTTCTTCTGTGTATTCAACTAACGGGATTTCTGTACGTGCTTCATACATTGCATCACCGATGACAGCATTCTGCAGAGTCGGATAAAGAGCACCGAGACTGATGAACTTCACTTCTGTTTCTGTCATATGGGCAGCGCCTTCTGCGCAGAGCTTGAGACGGCGTACAGCATCCTTGACGACATCACGGTTCAGTGCACGTACGAAGTACTTTCCGGCAGCGAAATCAGGAACGATATTGGGAGCCAGACCGCCATCTGTGATGATGTAGTGCATACGAACATCGTCTGTAACATGTTCACGCATGAATTCTGTACCGATGTTAGTAAGCTGCAGAGCGTCCAGAGCACTTCTGCCGGCATGAGGGTTACCGGCTGCGTGTGCTGTTCTGCCGTAGAATTCCAGACGTGCACCTTCAACACCTGTGTGGTTGCCGTATGTATCCTGGGATGTTGTGGAAGGATGCCATGCGACAGTGAAGTCACACTCTGTGAAGGCACCGCGCTTGGCCATGAAGCCCTTGCCGGTTAACTGTTCTTCTGCCGGACAGCCATAGAAGATGACTGTGCCGGGTGTATTGTTTTCTTCCATTGCCTTCTTCAGACCAATGACAGCAGCCAGACAGCCGACACCTAAGAGGTTATGACCGCAGCCATGACCGATTCCGCCTTCTACCAGAGGCTTGCGTTCGGAGCAGCAGTCCTGAGACAGACCGGGCAGGCAGTCGTATTCAGCACAGAAGCCTACAACCGGCTTGCCGGAACCCCATACAGCACGGATTGCAGTAGGCATGCCATAGGCACCGACTTCTGTATCAAAACCATGTGCCTTCAGTGATTCAGCTGTCCATTCAACAGCTTTCTTTTCTGTCCAGCCCATTTCCGGGTTAGCCCAGATGTCAGTCGCGATTCTGATCATCTCATCCGCACAGGAATCGATTTCACGAATGATTGTATTAGTACTCATATTTTCCTCCGTTGATATATTGTTTTTAGTCTACACTGAAATTGTTTTTTCGTCCGTACGAATGACTTGGAAAGAAAACAAAGTATAATATTCCCACAGGAGACAGTACTATGATGGATCAGAAGAAAATCATTGCCGAAACAGCGACAGCTGCCGGTGCAGCACAGGTTGTGGATTATGTTGAAGATGGTCTTCCTACCAGATATCTGATGGTGAAGGGAACCGTCCAGTCCGGTAAATACCGCGAACAGTCCCGTACTTATGATCTTCTTTTTCCTTATCTTGATGGCATTCTCTGGTCTCTCTATCGTTTCCCTCAGACTAAGTCCGTCTATCTGATCGGCGGCGGTTCCTTTGCTTTTGCCCGTGCTTTCCTGCATGAATTCAGGGAACAGACGATTACTGTATCTGAATATGATGAAAAAATCGTTGAACTGGCAAGGGAGTACTTTGATCTGGCTGATACTGAAAAGGAAGCGGGAGATCGTCTGAAGATTGTCATCGGTGATGGTTTCAGCTGGCTCAAAGAAAGCGGTCAGAAGTTTGATGTCATCATCAATGATGCTTTTACTGCAGGACGTTCCGTAGGCCGCAACAGTGCAGATACAAAGATGATCAAGGAACATCTCAATGAGAATGGGGTCTATATCACGAATGTCGCTGCAGCAGCTGCAGGTGTGCATGCCTTTTGCGGCAGAAGATACCGTGACATACTGTATAAGCACTTTGCATATGTGCATATGGTAATTGCAGAAGAGGACCGTGATCCCCGCGAGAAGCAGAATATTCTTGCATATGCATCGGATCGGGAAGTGTAAATAAACTGTGCTAAAATAACAACTGACCAGGGGAGCTGCCGTGAGCGGCTGAGAACGGATTGTTGATTCGGACCCTTTCACCTGATATGGGTAATGCCAGCGTAGGGATGTCGGAAACAGAACGTAACGATACGCAGGCAGTATATGTCTGCTTTTTCTTTTGGGAGGAGAAGGATGTTTGGAACATGTCTGAAGAATGTCAGAGACAGAGCGCCTCTGATTCACTGCATCACCAACTATGTCACCGTCAATGACGTCGCCAATATGATTCTGGCGTCCGGCGGCAGTCCGATCATGGCGGATGAACCGCAGGAAGTCGCACAGGTCACATCTGTATGCGATGGCCTGGTTCTGAATATGGGAACCATCAATGACCGCCGCAGTGAAAGTCTGCATACTGCCGGCGTGAAAGCTTCACAGGTGAAGCATCCGATTGTTGTGGATCCGGTCGGTATCGGCATCAGTGACTATCGCCGTGCTGTAGCAGACCGTCTGCTTGCGGATGTGGATCTGACAGTAATCAAAGGCAATATCTCCGAGATCAAGGCGCTTTCTTCCGGTGTTCATACCGGTCACGGTGTGGATGCTTCGGTTGAAGACAAGGCTGATGATCATAATCTGGATGAAGTATGCGCATGGCTGAAGCAGAAGGCTGCGGACATGCACTGCATTCTTGTCGCTACCGGTGCAATTGATCTGATCGCAGATGAAAATGTCTGCTATGTCATCCGCAACGGCCGCAGTGAAATGAGCAGAATCACCGGTACCGGCTGTCAGCTGACCGGTCTGATCGCAGCCTTTGTGACTGCAAATCACGATTGCCGTACGGAAGCGGCGGCTGCGGCAGTGGCAGCGATGGGACTGGCAGGGGAAATCGGTTATGCACACCTGGCACCGTATGAAGGCAATGCAACATACCGCAATCGTATGATCGATGCGGTTTATACAATGGATCCGGAAACACTGGATCAGGGGGCAGAATATGAAGTTAGATAAGGAAAGTCTTCTGCTGTATGCAGTCACAGACCGTACGTGGCTGGGTACAAGCACACTTGCACAGCAGGTAGAACAGGCGATTCAGGGCGGTGTAACCTTCGTACAGCTGCGTGAAAAGGATATGCCTTATGATGCCTTTCTCGAAGAGGCAAAGGAAATCAGAGCATTATGCGCAAAATACAATGTGCCGTTTGTTATTGACGATGATGTTGACCTGGCAATTGCCGTGGACGCAGATGGTGTCCATGTCGGTCAGGATGACATGGCAGCGGAAATGGCCAGAGCAAAGCTTGGTCCCGATAAGATCGTCGGTGTAACAGCCAAGACCATTGAACAGGCTCAGGCGGCAGAACTGGCCGGAGCAGATTATCTTGGCTCCGGAGCAGTCTTCGGCTCTACAACAAAGACAAATGCTCTGCCGATGACGATGGAACGTCTGCGTGAGATCACTGCCAGTGTATCCATTCCCGTGATTGCCATCGGCGGCATCAATGCCTCCAATCTTCCTGAACTGAAGGGTACAGGCATTGCCGGCACAGCAATTGTCAGCGGCATCTTTGCGGCTGAGGATATTGCAAAGGAATGTGAACTGCTCAAGCAGGAAGTTCTGGAAGTGGTCAAAGGATGATCAGGGGCTATATCTTTGATCTGGATGGTACGCTGCTGGATTCTTTGATGATCTGGGATCATCTGGCATCCGGATGGCTGAAAAAACTTGGGATTGAACCGGAAGCGGATCTGGATCGGATTCTCTTTCCGATGGGCTTCAAGGAAGGCTCTGTATACCTGCACGAACACTATCAGACCGGCCGTACTCCTCAAGAGATCCGGCAAGAGATCACTGCGATCGTTGCGGATTTCTACATGAACAAGGCACTGCTCAAGCAGGATAGTGCAGAAGTTCTGAAAGCGCTGCAGGCTTCCGGTGCCCATCTTGCGGTAGCGACGGCCAGCGAAAAGCCGCTGGTTCTTGCATCATTAAAACGCAACGATGTTCTGCCGTTATTTGAGGCCTTACGTACATGTGGTGAGGAAGGAACAGATAAGCATGATCCTGCTGTCTATCTGACTGTGGCAGCGATGATGGGGTTGAAACCGGAAGAGTGCATGGTTGTTGAGGACTCATTGATTGCACTGAAGACTGCATCTGCGGCAGGTTTTCAGACCTGCGGCATCTATGATGCATACAGCCATGAGGATCAGAATCTGATCAGGGAAATCTCAGATCTGTATATAGGCAAAGGCGACACCGTTCGTCTTCTGCTTACGCACTGAAGTGCATGCGTCACATCGGGAGCACCACTTTGTGTCGCAATAGAAAAGCATGCTGAAAGGAGAATGAGCAATGAAAACAGCATTGACAATCGCCGGCAGTGATTCCGGCGGAGGCGCCGGTATCCAGGCGGATATCAAAACAATGACAGTCAACGGTGTATTTGCGACAAGCGCAATTACAGCTCTGACTGCGCAGAACACCACTGGTGTTACAGGTATTATGAATGTAACTCCGGACTTCCTCAGACAGCAGATTGATGCGGTATTTAGGGATATTCGTCCCGATGCCGTCAAGATCGGCATGGTATCTTCCGCAGAACTGATCGAAACCATCGCAGATGTTCTGCAGGAATATCAGGCAGAGAACATCGTTGTTGATCCGGTTATGGTCGCAACAAGCGGAGCCAAGCTGATCAGTGATGATGCTGTCAGCTCTCTTAAGGAAAAACTGCTGCCGATGGCAGCGGTACTGACACCGAATATTCCTGAGACGGAAGTACTTGCGGATATGAAGGTGACAAGTGAAGAGGATATGATCACAGCCGCTAAGAAGATCAGTGATACATATCACTGTGCAGTTCTCTGCAAGGGCGGCCATTCTCTGAATGATGCCAATGACCTGCTTTATCGTGATGGTTCCTATAAGTGGTTCAAGGGCAGAAGAATCGATAATCCCAACACACATGGCACAGGCTGCACATTATCCAGTGCCATCGCCGCCAATCTGGCTAAGGGTTATGATCTTGATACTTCCGTGGAACGCGCAAAGGAGTATATCTCCGGTGCATTAGGGGCAATGCTTGACCTTGGCAAAGGCAGCGGTCCGATGAATCACGGTTTTGATATCAACAGTAAATTCGCAGAATAAAAAAGAAGTCCTGATGCTTCACGGTGATGTGAAGAACCAGGACTTTATTCATAAATCAATGCTTGTGTGAATAGCAGGCAATCAGCAGAACGATACTGAGAAGCGCCAGTACACTGACACTTAACAGACCGGCAGTATAGCTGCCTGTACTGTCGTCAAGAAAGCCGATCAGAGCTGTCGCAACGGAGTTGCTCAAAGTGGTGAACAGTGTGATCTTCGGATATACCTTGCCATAGTTGCCGTCTCCGAACAGATCCTTGACGATCATGACGGTGCCGACGGAACCAAGGGAATATGCACAGCCGATCAGAGCTGCACCGGCATACATGAAGGGAATGCCATGCATCAGCAGCAGAATGAAGCCGCCTGATGCAACCATGGCGAGGAAGAGAATGCTGGAACGTCTTGCCCCATGGCATCTGCCAGAATACCGAGCAGAACCTTGCCTCCGGTATTGCAGATCATGGCTGTGGAAAGCATCATGGCACCAACAGAAGCACTGAACTGATAGCTTTCGGCAATGCCGGGAAAGTGCTGCGGCATGGCTGTGCCATAGCAGCAGATGCAGGCATAGCAGGAAGCAATCAGGAAGAGAACCAAGGGAACTTTTGAAGGCTCAGCTGCCTGGGCAGCCGCCTGCTGGCTGCGGACACCATAGGGCTGTGTGCCGGCATCTTCCGGATACATGCCGATCGGGAAGAGAATTGCCGGTAAAGCAAAGATGGCCATGATCACTGCGGTGATCACATAGGCTGTACGCCAGCCAGTGCTTTGAATCAGAGAAGTCAGGATCGGTGAGAAGAAGACACCGCTGACATTGACACCCAGACCTAAGACAATGCCGATCAGACCGCACATAGATACAATCAGCATCAGATGCTTTGATGTGAGTTTATTCATTTTTATCCTCTCCTTCAGACGGCAATATTCTGTATCAGGATAGGCATTTGATCAATTGTTTATTGAGGGGGCATGGTTCTATAAAGTGATGTCGAGATATCACGGTTTTCTTTTTGCAGGAAAAAGACTACAATACAGATTATCTTGCGATGTAGTTAGGAGAATTCATTATGCGTCCGTTTCTGAAGTTATATACACATGATGGTCTGTTCCACGCGGATGATGTCTTTGCGACAGCACTGCTCTCCATGATGGCAGAAGATATAGAAGTGACAAGAGGTTCCGATATTGATATTCCGGAGAATAAGAATGACTGGATTATCTATGATATCGGCGGCGGTGAACTGGATCACCATTCCCCGGAAAACAAGGAAGCCAACGGCTGTCATCCGGGTACCAATATTCCGTATGCAGCCTGCGGTCTGGTATGGAAAAAGTATCATAAGGAAATTCTGGAAGCAGAAGACTGTCCGCGCAATTACATGAACAGTGTTTTTCAGAAGATGGATGTGTCTTTGTTCCAGGGTATTGATGCGGAAGACAACGGCATGAACGTTGTCAGCGATGTCGCTGACAGCATGCCCGGTCTGACTGACGAACAGAAGGCGGAACTGGTGAAGTATTCCCGTACTTCCTTCACGATTTCTCAGGTGATCAAGGACTTCAATCCCAACTGGAATTCCGATATGGATTACTATGATGCTTTTATGGATGCGGTATCCTTTGCCAAGGATATCATCATCAATCGTCTCGACAGCATCATTTCGGCAATGGATGGCAGGGACTATGTTCTGCAGCATATCAACTATTCTGCGGATCATATCATGATTCTGGATGAATTTGTTCCCTGGGAAGGTACGCTGTATTCTCAGCGCTGGGATCCTAAGGCTGCCGATATCTGGTATGTTGTCTATCCGGCTTTAAGAGGCGGATGGAATGTGCAGTGTGCACTGGAAGATTCACATGACCGCACAAGCTACCGTCACCCGCTGCCGAAGGCATGGTATGGTCTGCGCTATGAGGAACTGCAGAGAGCTTCCGGTATTCCGACAGCTTCCTTCTGTCATGTATCCGGCTTCCTGGCAGGATGCGAAACAGAGGAAGATGCACTGATGATGGCAAATACGGCCTGTGCATTGAAGACAGAATAAGCTTTGAAGATGATCGCTGACACAGGCGGTCATCTTTTTTGGTGAAGAGAAATTTTAGTGATAAGGTAAAGAAAAGAAACAGGAGACAGTATTATGGGAATGTTTGATGGAAAAACAGCAGTTATTACCGGCGGAGCAAGAGGAATCGGTAAATGCATTGCCGAGACATTTGCGAAGGAAGGGGCAAACGTATGTGTGATT
>JAZUHS010000012.1:0-13254 GCA_045641845.1 Bulleidia sp.
CGGAGCTGTTGATATCTGGAAAAGACACTTCAATCACGTTGAGCAGCTGTTCGATTATGGTTCGGCAGTCAGAAAAGTCATGTATACGACCAATGTCATCGAATCTGTAAATTCCTCATTCAGGAAAGTGACGAAGAAAGGATCCTTCCCTAACCACGATGCAGTCTTTAAGGCATTGTACCTGCGAATCAGGGAACTTGAAGCCAAATGGGAAGGTGCCCACCAGCAGAACTGGTCAATGGTACTGAATCAGCTTATGGTCAATGAACGCTTCTCAAAGCGTATTGAGAAATACCTGTACTTATAACAGCACCCAGCAAGAGGCGGCTGTGTCCCGACTCCTGTTTTTACTATGCCTTGACGGATGACGGGGTTAATCGTAATGTATGGGCGGGCGAAGAAAATCAGAGGAATGCCCATGGGCATTCCTCTGATTTTCATAACATATCCAACAATTACAATTTACACAAAATTCTTGACACACCCTTATTTGCACGGCATCAGTGACTTAAGGGAATTGCAAGCTTGTAGTAGAAATACTCCTGTCGATCTTCAAAGATATGTAATAATTGCACGACATCAGCACGCGAAATAAAGCCACTGTTTTTTACTAGGTTGATAAGAAGTTCTGGATATCGTGTTTCATCAATATCAACTTGGCGTACATAGCCAATGCGTTTTGATTTTCTGCTATAAACTTTTGGAGAAAGAATATAAGTTCTGCTTCGCCTGCTTAGCTCAAATATATGATGAGTTAAGGCTTTTTGTTACTGTAAAAATGAATCATTCAAGAATGAGATTGATTTTGCCAATGAAAGAGTTGGAGTTTTGTGATGTAACGAACAAGGGCTGGACGATGGCTTCCGGACAGGAGATGCTTATGTGATATTCATCTTTAGCCACAACCATCAATTGTGTAATAGTGTCTTGTATTACACCGTAATCCGAACACTCTTTGCAAGTACATAATACTTTATGTTCTTTTCGAAACTCAGAACTCCGGAAAGTATTGTCCTGAATCATATCTGCATATTCCTTTGACATGGCCATTTGCCGGCGGGGTCTGGGAGCACTGTCTTTTACATGGAAACACAATTCACTATCCGTTATTTCAGCATGATCCAGTGCAGAAGGAAAAAGTGCATTGTCTACTCTTAGCTCTGTGTTTTGCGCATCCGATCTCTCGGCGATAAGGTATTTAGCAACGAAAATTACAAACGTGGCCACAATCGCTGATAAAGCCAGAGCAGCTTCGGTATATGCAATTGTTATCTTTGTTGTTTCAGATGGCATAATTAGCAATTTGATTCGATTTACTTCAACGTTGGAGGTCTTGTAGAATAAACAGGTCAGTTACTCTATTCTTCAGTCTACATGGTGCGATCTGATGCAGTTGAATATGGGTAAATGAAAATTTTAACGCAATCAACGAATCATATACATTATTCGGCAGGCCAGGAGGGAAGAGAGATGAAGACAAAAGAACTTGCAGCAATGTTCCATCTATCTGAAAACACAATCAGGAACTATCACACAAGCGGATTTCTTAATCCGGTTGTTAACACCGGTAAAGAACGAAAGTTTACACTGGAAGATTTCAAGGTACTTCAGGAAATCACACGTTATAAGGATCTTGGTATTTCGATTAAGGATATTGCAGAGATCCTTGAAAACGGTAATTATGAAACGATTCGAAAAATGCTTGAAAAAGCGTGTACATCTCTTCATGAGGAACTGCAGGAAAAGCAGATACGTGCACAATATCTGGATTATGTAGTGGATAATCTGAATGTTGATCGTTATCTTGTGAACCGCATCTCATTTGAATACGCTCCCTGTATCCGATATTACGATGCTGGCAATGCAGAAAAGTTCCGGAAAGCGAACTATATCTTTAATCATGCTGATGTATTGAAGGAATGGTCCAAGTATGCAGGTTGTGTGAATGATCTGGAGTTATATAAGACTGAAGATATTCTTAAAGGTGATATAAGCAGCTATCATGTATGCATATCCATGCTTGATACATTTGCTCAAAACACAGCAAATGAAATGATCCAGAAAGCAGATATGCTTCCCGAATGTACTTGCCTGATAACTGTGGTTATTGTGAAGGAGGATCCGGAAGAACTATTAAGAGCGATGCAGGGACTTCTGCAATATGCAGAAAGGGAACACATTAAGTTAAAAGATAACATGCCTCTCGTTAAGAAGCGTATTCTGTCAGGGAAGCGGGAGCAGTACTACAAATTGTATCTGCCCATTGAATAGATGTCTTTTGTGTATTTGAGTATAATGATGAATTCGAGATAATATGATTCAGAATAGAATCCGTTTCTGTGATGTGGTCTCTGATTCAGGCTGTTATATGGTTTTAAGTGTAAACTTCTGCAATGTTGGAGGCTACTGCTACAATTTGACGGTAAAAAATAGGACGATTGCTATTTATTTTGCAGAGAATTGGAGCCTTTTACGGATATTGGCGTGGGAGAATGCAACGAATGCATCTTTTCAGCAGATCAAAAGTCTCGAAATAAAAGGAAAAGAAACTGCTTTACTCCAATGTTGCAGATTCTTTAAGATAAAACCATCAGATCTGATATCAACATTGCATATCATTTGCAACTGAAGATGTTTATTATTCCACAATAAACATCAGATATTCGTACATAGAAATAAGGAGAATGAAGTATGGATCTCAAAGTTTTACTAAAGAAATCAGTGACTGCAGTATGTGCACTCATGATCGGCAGTTCATTGGAATTGACTGTGAATGCAGCGTCATACAGTTGTACTAAGTCTAAGATGTTCTACACAAATGCAGGATCTGCAGAATTAAGATGTACTGCAACACATTATACAACAGGAAATACACGTTGGGCGAAGGCGTGGAATGCTGGTAATTACGGAAACGGTACAATGAGTGCCTCCGTTGGAAATATTACTATGCCATACATCACTAATACATATTTTGAGACCACTGCGACGATTACAATCGTCGGATATGATTACAGCAGTAATTCCAGATCAATGAGTGTTGGATTTACCTGGAATGGCAGCTCAGTAACCGGTGTAATAAATTGATGCAGTAAGGCTGACATGGGCAATATTAACAATACTGCCCATTGTTTACCTGAAAGGAGAAAGTGATTATGCGAATTCAGTTCAACGATATCTGCTATGGGGAAAGACTTCTGATCGCTCATAATGAAATACGGTTATCGAATGGCAGTGTTACTGCGGTTTCCGGAGAGAGCGGGTCCGGTAAATCAACATTGCTTCGATATATAAAAGATCATTGGGATGAGTATTCTGAATACCATCTTTCTGTATGCGTACAGAACCCGCTGTTCCTGGATGAACTGACGTTGGCCGAACATCTGCGCATGCTGAGGAAAATGTATGGGAAGAAGAAATATACGAAAGCAATGGTGCGTGCACTGGATCTGGAACATGTAATGGATCAGTATCCCTCACAGCTTTCCGGCGGTGAACAGAAGCGAGCTGCGTTTCTGCTTTGTATGCATGAGGAAGCAGACCTTTATATGCTGGATGAACCGACTGCTTCACTGAATAAGGAAATGATTCCTTCCTTTCTATCATTGCTGAATATTCTGAAAGAGGAAGGAAGAACATTCCTGATTTTTACACATGACAGAATGGTAATGGATTTTGCAGATGGTTTATATGAGATACGTGACTGTGAACTGAAAACAATCCGTGCTAACAGTGCGCAGAAAACGAAGAACAGGAATCCAAAAGAAATTGATACAGCAGAGCTGAAGAAATATGTAATGCTTCTTCTGAAGAGGAAGAAAACATATCTTAAAGCATTTGAGTTTCTGCTGTGTATCTGCTGTGCATCCGCAGGTATTATGTACAGCCGGGGATCTCTTGCATATAAAGCGCAGCAGGAGACATTGAATACCATGGAGTCCAATGAAATCACTGTGTATAAAGAGGGGCCGTTAAGCCATGATCCGGATTATACAAAATACGGCAGTCAGTATGCCTTCAGTAATCAGGAGCCGTTTGAGGATGGGGAAGCAGAACGCCTTTCAGAGATAAAGCACGTTGCAGCTGTTGAATGGAGATACGATTCGGAAACGGACTGGTTTATTGATGCGGATCTTGTACTGAATCCTGAATTATATTTCGAACGGGATCGGATAGGCAGTATGGTCAGTATTAAGGATTCTCCTGAGCATACAGTTGAATCAATCGGATTGATTACAGGAACCTATCTTCCGGAACGTAAACAGGTTCAGGATATTGCAGTGGATTTTGAACAGGACGGTGTCTATCTGTCAGACAATATAGCAAGTAAGTTCAGACAGTATTATGGAATACAGTACGAAGATCTGAAGGACAAAACGATATGTTTCAAGGTACCTGTGCCAAAATACAATGGGTATGCAAGATATCGCAGCGCAAGAGAGGATAATGAGCCTGAACTTACGTGGTATACCGTCTATGATGCAGTGGATGCAGAAATGAAGATTGCAGGAATCCTGAAAGGATCGAATTTCGGTTATGTAAACTGGAATGATGATGTAATTTATCTGCCCAGAGATGTGTATGAAGGACTGATAGAGGAGTATCGTACAACAGATGCACGTACGATTTATGCAGTCATTGATCGTCCGGATAACTATGATGTCGACTGGACGGAACTGTATAACAATGAACTTCCTCCAAATATACCTGCAGAAAATATCCGATACAAGATGGATGAAACGCCCTGGAAACCGGAAGCGTATTCCATATATGTGGATGGTGTTGAGAATGTATCATCTGTACTGGATGAACTGATTGCTATGGGATATCGTGCAGAGACCGAAAATGCAGTGCACTCGGATACGTATTATTATGTGCAGAATGCAGTCAGAATTTTCAGTTTTGGTGCAGGTCTTGCAGGACTGATTACATTGGCAGGCGCGGCAGGACTTCTGGTTATGCAGATGAAGAACAGAAGAAGACAGTTATCCTACTTCAGACAGATCGGGGCGGACTCTTCTTCCATGAAACGTGCATACATGTATGCAGAACTGTGTAATTCTGCGGAGTATCTGATGTTTGTGTGTATAGTTATAGCCGGTTATTTTCTCTATATGTATTTTATGCATGGCGGAGTTCCGGGAATCCTTATGGCAGTTGTAACTGCAGTGGTTCTGGCCCTTGTTTCCCTGCTGATTCTTCCGGTTATTATTGATGTAAAGTGCATGCAGTAACTGAGAAATGAGGATGTATTATGCCTGAGATCAAAGATATTGCAATCCGCTATGATGAAATTCTTCTGGAAGAAAGTGACTTCACCATTCCCGAGAATGGAATCACATTGATCCGCGGGGTGAGCGGATGCGGAAAAACATCTCTGTTATACAGATTAGGACTGATCAGCAGTGATCAGTCTTTTGGCTATACAGCAGCAGAAGTATCTCTGAATGAACTGTCAGAGAAGGAAAAGAGCAGTTTCAGAAGAGAACATATGTCCTTTGTACTGCAGGACAGCAGTCTGTATGAACAGTATGATGTGATCGGAAATCTGAAGCTGTATGCACATATTAACCATAAGAAGTATACAGGAAAACAATACAGAGAATTCCTGAAGGCAGTGCACTTGAATGTTCCTATGGAGCAGTCTGTTATGACATTATCCGGAGGAGAACGGCAGAGACTTGCGATTGCCTGTGCATTGTGCAAGGATACGGAACTGATCTTTCTCGATGAACCCACTGCTTTTCTGGATGAAGGAAATGAGAAGACGGTATTCCGTGTGTTAAGAGAAATCGCAGATACCTATCATAAGACAATCGTGCTCACCAGCCATAGTCTGAATGCCGTAGAGATAGCAGATCAGATCTATGAAATGAAAGACAGAAAACTGCATGAAGTACGTCATTACGACAGTACAGAAACTAAGACATACAGAAGAGAAGAAAAGAAACTTCCGAAGAAGTTCATACGTGAATATGTGAATTATTTTAATCGGAAATACAGGAGGTTTGAAACAGGAATCAAGCTGCTGCTGACATTGATGCTTGCATTGCTGAATGGGTTGATGATGTATTCTGAGTACTCATCAAAGCAGAGCATCAATGGATATCAGAGTCTGTCTGAGAATCAGCTGTTTATTACAAAATCAAAAGAGAATACGACGATTGATTCAGAACTCATGTCATTTCATTTAAATATACTTCCGGAAGGTACAAAAAGAGATCCGTATATCCCTGTTAAAGCATTGATTAACGGAATACCGTATCCTGCAATTCCGTATTACGAAGGAAATGATCTGAGTGATGATGTGCTGATGCATTACAATCAGGAAGATCGCATTTATATTTCTGCGGCAGTTGATCAGGATCTGCAGGGTGCATTCATCAATCCTGCAAAAGCAGAGGCAGTTCTTGTGGTGACAGATGCAGAAGGAACTGTACATCATTCAGAAAGCTATTCCATTTCCGCAAATCTTAAGAAGACAAACCATACACCATATATCAGACAGATGAATGCAGGATATGTGTATGTAGATTGTGAGATACTCAGTGCCTTCTGTGAAGAAGCAGGACTGCTGGATGAAACGGAATATGCAGGATATACGCTGCTTGCGGACAGTTTCGAAAACTATGAAAAAGCAGGGGATGTACTTGAAGCAGGAGGCTATGGAGTCAATCGTTTCTTTGAATATATCGAACAGATTCATGAACTGGAAAAGATCAGCAGGAATGCAAGAATACTGATGAGTATCGCAGGAACAGTACTGTTACTGATCATGATGAGTATTGTTGAAGTGCTGTATTCAAGAAGAAGAGACAGAGAGATGATGCTGTTAAAGCTGAATGGTTTGAATACAGCAGAGATGACAAAGGTCATCTATCAGGATATGGAGAAGCAGTGCATGACGGCAATGATCATAAATGCAGTTCTTCTGATCACCGGTGGATATCTTCTGCATACACAAAGCCTGCTGTATATGGCAGTAAACGCAGTGATTCTGGCAGTTGTGTTAATTGGTAATACCCTCCTGCAGTATATGCACTGTGGAAAGATGTCAGTAGAATCAGTCCTTAGATCCATGCAGGGATAAATTGAACAGCTGATCCGTCATCAGTCCCTTGCTGTGAAGAATGAGGTGAATACAAATGAATAAACTGTTTGCCTTTCTTATTGCCGTTGTTACTGCTTCGGGGTTCTGCTTCGGACAGTATGTGAAACGGACAATAGAACCTGTACCGTCTCCGGACAGTGCTGAGGTGCTGGAATACATATGCTCATATTCGAATGACTCCATGGAGCTTTATGAATGCAGGAATGGTCGAAGTATGCCGGATGTGTAAATGATCTGGAGTTGTATAAGACAGAAAATATCCTTAAGGGAGATATTGGCAGCTGCCGCTTCTGCATATCCATGCTTGATAAATTTGCTCAGAATACCGAAAGTGAAATAATCAGAAAAGCAAATATACTTCCGGAATGCACGTGCCTCGTAACAGTGGTAAATGCAAAAGGAGATCCGGAGAAGATTCTAAAAGCGATGCAGGAGCTTCTGCAATATGCTGAAAAAGAGCACATTAAACCGATGAAAACATGCCGATTGCTAAAAAACTGATTTTGGTCGGAGGAGACGAAAAATATAACAAACTGTATCTGCCTCTTGAAAAAAATTGCTTCATAAAATGATTGAGCGTTCTTGAAAACAACGCTCTTTTTTATTGACTCATTTTTGCATTTTCCGGGCATACAAAAAGAATATACTCCAACGTTGGAGGGGAAATGGCATAATACAAAAATGGTTTATGTATAAAATCAGATGAAAGTGTTTTTCTTTATGTGACAATCTTAGATTTTAAGTAGAATAGTCATTGATTTTGAATGATTTTTTATGATTGGGAGCACCAATATAAATGATTAAAACAGCGCTTTACTCCAACGTTGCACGTTTTGTAAAATTCGATTATCAGATCTGATAAACAACCTACGGAATATTCGCGTATTTCGTAAGGTACGATAACCTAAAGAAAAGAGGAAATGAAAATGAAAAGAATTCTCAATGCAATTCTTGCTGCCGTCAGTATGATTATGATCACCGCAGTCATAAATGTCCACGCATCTTCGCCGAATTACTACTACAATAATCATTCAAATCCGTTATGGTATGATGGCTATATTCAATGTCAGCCGTCTTATAATGATGGTGGCTATCACGCATTTAAGGGTTATATTCGATATTATTATACCGATGCTAACGGAACGATTCTATCTGATACAGGCAGATTATATACAAATACCGGTACCAGTCAGAGTGATTCAAGAATTCTCAGCAGATCAACAAGATTCTATGATAATTTGAGTTTTACTACAGGAAAAACACAGTTCTTTTATGGCTTCACCTGGGTTCCGCATGGCTCACCTTTTACTCCGGATCAGATCCGGGACGAGCTCTATTAATTCGTTGCGGAATTTCAATATGTCGATCCTCGTTCTGTGAAAACAGGAAAACATATAGGATGATCTGTGCATTAACTTAATTCATACATAGAGGGTTAAACTTCACCTCTGGTTATATATGGTGTCTGAAATGAGAAAGCATTTTATAGATTATTCGGCAGGAATGATTCTTACACTGATCGTTCTGGGGATGCTGATGATTAATACTGCAATATATTCCTTTGGGCGCGAGATGTCCTGTCTTATTGTTGTACCGAGTGGGGAAAACATACATATACCTGTCTCAAAAGATACAATTAACGAGTGGGCTGTCGAGCATAATACTCCGGTATTTATGCGAGTGGTGGGAGATGCGCTGATGTATTACACGAACGAAATGAATTATATAGAGGAACATAGTGATATTCTGCAGGATGGCGGAGATATATATGCTTCGGAGAAGTCATCTGTATCTTACAATTCACATATGTTTCCCGATCAGAACATCACTCTGTTCAGGAGTAATGCCGAATTACTGAACTTATCAGATGTATACTTGCCTCTTGAAGAAGAAACGCAGTTGTATGGCTGCTGGTATACGAAAAAAGCTCATGCATATGAACTGAAAACGTTTCTTCAATCCATCGGTGATGCAGATATTCAAGTGAATACCGAAAAAAGCTATTTTGAGGGAATCTGGTACATGATTTCCGGAGCATTGATCCAGAAATCACTGATCTTCAGTGTATTCGGTCTTTCTGTAATTCTGGTTTACTGTTTAGCGATCCGATACCGGACACTGAGCAGAGATCTGGTTATTTTTCATTTATTCGGCACTTCAAAGCGAGATATTATGATGCATGCAGCCAAAGAGTACTTTTTTCTTTCTTTTCTTTTGATTATCGTTTGTAGTATCGGATTCATGGTTGGCAATCAAAAATTAAATTTCTCGATAATGATGCAGAGCGTATGGCCGGTGATCGTTCTTCTCCTTATTCTGGAAGCGGTATCCGCAGGAATTGGAATGAAAATACTAACGGATGAACTGGAGGCACGATGATGAGGGTGCTGAAAGATATTCGACAGGAACTCGGTTGGATTTTGTTTTATGGTGCAGTATTGTTCATCGTTTGTATTGCGGCTGTGCAATTATTGATTACAAGCAGGTATATTCTGAATGATCTTGAATATGCAGTGCGTTTTGAAAAGGACCATTGTGTCTTTGTAAAAACATATGATGAAGAGCCGTACGGTCTCGAGGAAATAAATACGTTATATTCATCTGGTATTTCAGAAGTGCTCAGCCAATCCGAATCTGCGGGCACTTGGCTGACCAGCGGTTTTAACGGAAGATCCGGTATTGATCAAGTTGTCATCGTAGTAGGCAGTTATATCAATTTCTGCGATATCCAAATGGGAGATCAGGCTGTAAAATACGCTGTATCCGATAATCTGCGCTATCTGGTTGGTAAACAGGTATTCTGCAACAGTAAAACAATAACGGTTGACGAAAGTATTAGCTCGGAGTTCACAATATACCATCCATTGATGAGTTACACAGACAGAGGGAATACAATGTATGCTTTCGCATATGATTACTCGGATGTTTCCGATCTAATAGGCTTTGAGGTTCTTGGTACTAATGCACTTTTCCATCTGATGCTGGTCAATCCTTCAGAAGAAGAGAAAATAAAGACTGCACGAATTCTAAATGAAAAGGGTAAGTATGCTGAGTTTATCACTCAGGATGAATATCGTGAGCAGCAAAGTCAGGCAACAACGAGAGAGTATATGAATTCTCTTCTGTTCTATTTTGGTACGATCATTGTATTCGTGATTGCATGCTTAAAAACCATGATGGATTGTCTCAAGAAACGTATTAACGAATACGTTGTCTACAGAGTCTTCGGGAGCTACAGAGAAGCAATAAACATCAGAGCAGGCTTGCTCGCAGAAGCGTATCTTCTTCTGCCTACGCTCGGTATTCTTCTGCTGTTATGGTGGAGTGAATGGTTATCTGCAGTAACTGCAGGAATCTGTATTCTGATCAACCTTGCGATTGTTGCGGGAGCAGTCATGATAATCGACAGGGCATGTTGTCTGAAGTTAAGAGAAGGAGCCTATTTTGATGAATAACATTGTTGTGGATGATCTGGTTAAAGTATATCAGGGACGTACTTGGGAGATTACTGCATTAGATCATGTATCTGTTGCTTTCCAAAGTTCTGTCGCAACCGCTATTGTAGGTCCATCCGGATCCGGTAAATCTACATTAATAAAAGCAATCGGATGCTTGCTGGAACCTGATCAGGGAACCATTCATTACGATGAAGAAACACCTGATTTTTCTTCAGATCATAGACTTACAGTCTTCCGAAGGAGTCTGTTTGGATATATATTGCAGAATTATGCCCTGATTCCGGATGAAACAGTGTACAGAAATATTGCACTGCCTCTGTACAATAATAAATCACTTTCAACGAAACAGAAGAAAAAGAGAATCTACTCTGCTGCAAAGAAAGTCGGGATTTTCGAATTGCTGAAAAAGCGAGCCGATGAGTTGTCCGGTGGACAGCAACAAAGAACAGCAATTGCCCGCGCAATTGTTATGGATCAGCCGATATTGCTGGCAGATGAACCTACCGGATCATTGGATTATGAAAACAAAATAAATATCATTCATATTCTGCTGGATGAATGCCACCGCAAAAACAAAATACTGATTATTGTGACACATGATCCGGAAATTGCAGGCATGTGCGACAGAATCCTTATGATGAAAGATGGCCGGCTTACCGAAGCGACATTTGAAAAAATCGGGTTTATGACAAATAGCGTGGCGGCCCTGTAACAGCGATGTGGTGAGGCTATAACAATGGTGTGTTTAGTCTTTGCCTTGACTGTGGTTGAGCTATAACAGCAAGGTGGTCTGGATAAGTATGTATTACGATACGTGCTCTCTGGATCACATTTTCATAATGGCATAGAGTGCTGTTTTCAATTTCCTTATTGACTGCAGGACCTGTCCCCTGAGAACCCGAAAAAGCCAATCTCATGCGATCAATAACACGATTGCACGAGATTGGCATTAAGCATATCTCAGGGGATCCCACCGTCAATAAGTTTGCTTGAAAACAGCTGCGAACTGCGGTGGAGAGGTATGAAAACAAAACTTAAGACAAAAGCGAAACCACAGTAATGTTACAGGGTCACTGTACATTTGTTTAAAGCTGTCCACACCACAGTTATGTGTATAGGACCCGCCACACCACGCAGTTTGTTATATACCTTTGTACTATAGGTGATGATAACGTGCCAGCGAATCTGCAAGGAGTTTTTCCACTTCCTTGCGCAGCCATTCAGGTTCAATAATTGTGACAGCATCAAGATACTTCTGCGCAAAGATCAAAGCATTGCGCTGAGAACATAATACAGAGATATCAAAAGTAGTATCTGTCAGATGTGAAGGATGAAGATCTGTACCAAGTTCATCCACGACTGCATCCATAATCCGGTTCTCGCACCGGAATACTGTATGGATTAATTCACCGGAAAACATGAACATATCATTCCGGATCAGAGCATATCCATCTTCTTCCTTAATGTGATTTTCAGCAGAACAGTCTTCAATCATAACATCAGCCATCCTGTCGATTCTGTATCTGCCGGTATCGGAATGCTTTCCTCCTGCAGTAATCAGATAAGGATGGTTGTCTTTATATACAATGAACTGCGGTTCCATATGTATAAAGGGAGATTCACTTGGAATACGTTTCATCTGCGGACTGTAATGGTAATAGGAAAAGCTGATCATTTTACTGCATCGAATTGCTTCAGTGATCAGTTCGATATTCAGCAGTACTTCGTGATTCAGAGAATGATGAGGAAGATCCATGAAAGCTGAGCGAGTAAAGTCACTGCGGAAATGACGTGGGATGAATTGCAGTACTTTATCCTCCAGTTTCCGGACCTGCGACTGTGTCAGAGCAGAACAGCTGTGAATGGCATGAAGAAGATGAATTGCTTCAGACAGTTCAAATTCACGTTCGATCAGCCAGTATCCCTGGTGATTGTCTTCATAAGTACTGATGTCATATCCCATTTCAATCAGATCATTTATAACGGAATAGAGACGCTGTCTGCTGATGGATATGGAGTAACGATGACTCAGAATATCGAGAATCATTCTCACAGAAAGAATATGTTCACTGTCACTTTCATTTTTCAGTATTTCCAGAACAGGAAGAATGCATGATGAATTGTTCATAGGGGACCTCGGATGCTTACTGTTAACATCATTAATAAGATGGAAGAATTGTAATAGATGCCGAGCCTGGTGAATAGGGGGATTAAAATCCCCCTATGGAAGCATAAGTCAATAATTGTCAGAAAATTATCAGCTGTTAAGAAAGGTAACAGGACATTTGATATGATGCAGTCACAATTGAATGAATCACACATTGAAGAAAAGGCGTACAGTGCAGAAGGAGGAGAGCAATCAGAAATCAATAGTTATGTACATGAGACAGCGATCGCTGATGTATGTAACAGTAACACCATAGCTGCTGTATCAGACAGATCAGAACATGAATTGATCTGCATTATGAATACAATGAAGCTATGTTACAGATCGCAATAGAGATGATGTTTCCGCCGGTAATGTGAAAACATCTGAAGTTCTTTGAAAAGCAAATATAGAGTTACATGGAATGGTATGCTGTTCTTTATGCGGCAAATCATTCCGGCAGGATTGTATGTTGTAAGTTCCTTCTTTATGAACAAATGCAGATTAATTAAACTTGATATATCTTGTGATGGCTATTGGTG
>JAZUHS010000013.1:0-2868 GCA_045641845.1 Bulleidia sp.
CCGTTCCGTATATGCAGAAGGTCTGTTCGAACTGATCGACACATATGTAAAGAACAATCCTGATGTAGATCCTGAAAGAATCATCATCGGCGGCTGCTCCAACGGCGGTTACATGACAATGCATATGATCATTGACCATCCCGACTACTTCTACAAGGCATTCCCGATCTGTGAAGCATACTATGACAGTGCAATCACAGATGCAGAAATCGAAGCACTTGCAAAGAGCGGCATGGGTATCTGGTTCACACATGCAATGACAGATACAACAGTTGATCCTGAAACTACAACAATTCCTACATATGCTAGACTGAAGAAGGCTGGTGCTGAAGTACACTTCACAAAGTGGGAAAAGGTTGAAGATCTGACAGGCAGATTCGAAGATGCTCAGGGTAATCCTTATGAATACGCTGGTCACTGGAGCTGGATCTACTTCGACAATAATGCAAACAACGTATGCGAAGGAACTGACAAGGCTGAAAACTGCTGGCAGTGGCTGGCAGGTGCTCCTAACAAGCACACAGCAGCTGAAGAAGTTAAGCCTGAAACAAAGCCTGAGACAAAGCCTCAGACTGGTGTAAATACAGGCGATGTCTTCAACGGCGGCGTTCTGGGCGGCATGATGGCAGCAGCTGCAGGTCTTGCAGCAGCAGCTTGGTTTGCTCTCAACAGAAAGCACTAAGAAGATCTGAATCATTCGCTTCAAACGAAGGACTGTCCCCGGGCAGTCCTTTTTCAATGCTCTGATTAATTTTCAATGGAAACAGAAGGGGAATATGAGAATGAAGTGCATATATGTAAGTACTGGATGTATTCGTCTATCCCTTCGCGCATACATCTTCAGCAGGTAAAAGGTCAGCCTGCATAGGAAAAGGCACAGCAGCTGTATAAGCCACTGTGCCTTATTCTTTATTTAGTTGTATGACTGATTATTCAGGCTGAGAGAAGGAGATCTCTGTAGCACCTGTTCTAGCATCAACAGCGATCAGGCTGATGGGAGCTTCTTCAATGTGCAGAGTTTCGAACTTACCTGTTGTGCCATCTTCAGCTGCGAATTCAACTACGAGTACGGAGTCGATGTCGCCCTCGAATGTTACAACCTTACCGTCTTCGAAGCCTTCAGCGAGGTTTTCACCCTTATCGCCACCTGCAGGGTAGAGATACAGGTCTGTCAGTGTGGAACCTGTTGTGTTGTAGAATGTGTAGGAACCTGTGCCCTGAGGAACGTTGAATGCGATTTCTGTAGCACCTGTTCTAGCATCTACTGCTAACAGAGCGATCGGAGCTTCTTCAATGTGCAGAGTTTCGAACTTGCCAGTTGTGCCGTCTTCTGCAACATATTCGAGAGTCAGAACTGTTTCCTTTGTGCCTTCATATGTCAGTTCTGTGGAACGAGTGTTTCTCATTCCGTTTTCGCCGGCAAGGTTTTCACCCTTGTCAGCGCCTGTTTCATACAGGTAGAGTTCAGTAACCTTGGAACCTGTTACGTTGTATACCTTGTATACACCTGTTTCTGTTTCTGCTGTTTCTGTTGTTTCAGGTGCAGCAGGTGTTTCTTCCTTAGCGGAAGAAGCGGGGCTGGAGCAGGCAGCCAGGGACAGAGCCATAGCGCCGGCCAGAATAGCCTTGATTTCCTTATTCATTATTTTTTCCCTCCAAAATGGTGCGTTTGTTTACGCAGATTCATTCTATGAAAAGATGAATTGTGTGTATCTGGTGAAATGCTTATATAATCATTGAAAATCCATACAGTATTATTAAAAAATTGTGAACAATTAAATTTAAGGCTATTTCATGTGGCTAAGCATTAATATATAGTTTTAAATGATCACAGAAGAGGACGATTATGATTGAAAACATCAGAAAAGATAAGACAGTAGGCATGGAAGGGGAGATGCACATGCCTTTATTCAAGGACGATATCTCCGTATACTTCCCTGACCGCAGCAAACTCACCTATGCCGAGAAGTGTGCTGCCTATCTCAATAACATGAATGAGGATATGCTGAATAGATTGAAGAAGTACATCTATAGATACTACAGAGAATATGCCGATCAGTTCGATGAAGATGAGCTCGGTATGCCGGTTGATGTAGAAGAAGAGGATATTCTACGCTATGTCTCTCCCGGTGCTTTGATTATCGAAAAGGACTGCAGAGAGAAGATGACTGAATTCCATCTGGAATTTGAATGTGACTGGGAGATCGAGCACGGTCTTGAGATTACCATCAGTAACGGAAAGATTCTCTATGTCGGCAGTTTTGATGACATGCCTCCCTATGATGCAAAGAGACTGAAGGCTGCAGGCTTCTTTGATCCGAATGCATCTGTACATCTGAACTACGCTGATCACGAATAACCATGAAGGGAATGCACGGGCATTCCTTTTTCCTTTCTCTGTATGAAAGAGGATAATGAAGGCGGAGGAATACGAATATGAAGAAACTGGGTCTGATCGGCGGCAGCGGCTATGAGTCCACGCTGGTGTATTATCGCGAACTGAATCGCAGAGTATATGAAAGAATGCAGTCAAAGGCATTCCCGGAGATTGTAATTGAAAGCATCAATCTCTGTGAGACAACTGCTTACATGCATGAGAAGAACTATCCGGCAGTGGAAGAATATCTCAATGCAAGAGTACAGAAGCTGGTAAACAGCGGTGCAGATGTTGTAGCTTTAACAGCAGCGACACTGCATGTTGTCTATGATGGTCTTAAGGAGAAGTGTGCAGTACCGTTTATCTCTATCCCTGAAACAGCTGCTGAGGAAGCAGTAAGAAGGGGATATCATAAGGTGGGCTTACTGGGAACGATCTTTACCATGGAACAGGACTATCTGAAGAAGTCTTTTACTAAGAGAGGCATTGAG
>JAZUHS010000014.1:0-41168 GCA_045641845.1 Bulleidia sp.
CCTAAGACCGCTTGGCCTCCGACTTGTTGCAGATACCGAGCATCAGACCTTCTCTGTTATCCAGCAGATCAGTTACAGCAGCCTTAACCTTGGGGTTACGGAAGAATGCAGTAATGAACTTAGCGGAGCCTTCAGGTTCATCACCGCCGGAGAAGCCGCCGGGAACAGCGATGATCTGGCTGCGCTTGATTGCTTCAGCAAACTTATCTGCAGACTTTTCGATATCTTCGGATGTCAGGTTACGGATAACGAAGATTTCAGCTTCCGCACCTTCACGTTCGAAGGAATGAGCTGTATCCCATTCGCAGTTTGTGCCAGGGAATACAGGAATCAGTACATGAGGCTTTTCGCATGTATAGGATGCATGCATAGGCTTGCCTTCTGTATAGGAAACAGGTTCGATTTCTGTGATCGGCTGTACATCTGTATAAGGGAATACAGGCTGCAGCTTGCTTTCGTATGTCTTCTGCAGGCAGTGCAGGCATACTTCTTCACCCTGGTACTTGATTGCATACTTCTCGGAAGTTGTACCAATCTTAACAGCACCTTCGATTTCACATTCTGTTTCCAGCAGGAACGCACCATAGTGCTTTGTGAAGAGATCAGATTCTGTTACGCAGTCTTCCAGTTCACAGCCGATTGCATTACCGAGTGCGCACTTGAGCAGACCTTCAGCCAGACCGCCTCTTTCAAATGTATAAGCAGAGAGAACCTTGCCTTCTGCAATAAGAGCTTCAACCTGATCGAATACAGCTCTTACGGAAGCCCAGTTCGGCATACCGTTAGCATCCTTTTCAGGCTTGATGACATACAGGTTATGACCTGCACCCTTCCATTCATCGGAAACGATCTTATCAGCCTTGGCTACAGATACTGCGAAGGATACCAGTGTCGGAGGTACATCGATATCTTCGAATGTACCGGACATGGAGTCCTTACCACCGATGGATGCAATTTCGAGTTCGAGCTGTGCCTTCAGAGCACCGAGCAGGGCAGCGAAAGGCAGACCCCATCTCTTAGGGTCCTTATTTACATGACCGAAGTATTCCTGGAATGTCAGCCATGCATGATGTGCAGAACCACCTGCTGCAACGATCTTTGCAACAGATGCGATAACAGCAGACATTGCACCTTCATAAGGGTTAGCGGAAGACAGGTAAGGATCAAAACCCCAGCCCATCAGAGATGCTGTATTTGTTTCCTGACCAAGTACAGAAACCTTTGCGGCCATAACCTGAGCAGGTGTCAGCTGACGTGCACCACCGAAAGGCATCAGAACTGTACCGGCACCGATTGTAGAGTCGAAACGTTCGGACAGACCCTTCTGGGAAGCGATATTCAGATCACCTGCGAGATCCTGCATACGATCCGCAAATGTCTTGTTTTCCAATGTGCAGGGTTCACTGCCGACTGCTGCTACAGCAACATCTGTGAATCTTTCAGCACCATTGGAGTTCAGGAATTCTCTGGACAGGTTGACAATTTCAACACCGTTCAGGTTCATGATCATACGAGCTTCTTCTCTTACTTCCGCAACAATTGTGGATTCGAGATTTTCTGCATCAGCCAAAGCTGTGAACTTTTCTGCATCTTCCTTATGTACGACTACAGCCATACGTTCCTGAGATTCAGAAATAGCCAGTTCTGTACCGTTCAGACCTTCGTACTTCTTAGTTACCTTATTCAGGTCAATATACAGACCATCCGCAAGTTCACCGATTGCTACGGATACACCGCCGGCACCGAAGTCGTTGCAGCGTCTGATCAGCTTAGTAGCTTCAGGATTACGGAACAGTCTCTGCAGCTTTCTTTCTTCAGGAGCATTACCCTTCTGAACTTCAGCACCGCAGGATTCCAGAGATTCAACACTATGGGACTTGGAAGAACCAGTAGCACCGCCGCATCCGTCACGACCTGTACGGCCACCCAGCAGAATTACCAGATCACCGGGTTCAGGGCGTTCACGTACAACGTTTTCAGCGGGAGCAGCAGCCATAACAGCACCGATTTCCATACGCTTAGCTACATAACCGGGATGGTACAGTTCATGTACGAGACCTGTTGCCAGACCGATCTGGTTACCATAGGAGGAATAACCTGCAGCGGCAGTTGTAACGATCTTTCTCTGAGGGAGCTTACCCTTCATTGTCTGTTCTACAGGCAGCAGCGGATCTGCAGCACCTGTAATACGCATTGCCTGGTATACATAAGAACGACCGGACAGCGGGTCACGGATTGCACCGCCAAGGCAAGTTGCAGCACCACCGAAAGGCTCGATTTCTGTAGGATGGTTGTGAGTTTCATTCTTGAACATCAGCAGCCAGTCCTGATCTTCACCATCTACATCCACTGTAATTCTTACAGAGCATGCATTGATTTCTTCAGATTCATCCAGATCCTTCAGCTTGCCTGCCTTCTTCAGAGCCTTGGCACCGATTGTACCAAGATCCATCAGAGTTACGGGCTTAGGTGTACGGCCTGCGTATACAACATCTCTCAGAGCGAGATATTCGTTATATGTATCCTTGATATATTCAGGTTCGATCTGTACGTCTTCAACGATTGTGTTGAATGTTGTATGACGGCAGTGATCGGACCAGTATGTATCGATTACCTTTACTTCAGTAATGCGAGGATCTCTCTTTTCTTCATCGCGGAAGTAAGCCTGCAGGAACTTGATATCTGCAAGGTCCATAGCCAGACCCTGAGCATTCATGAATTCCTTCAGTCCTTCTTCATCCAGACCGATGAAGCCTTCCAGAATTTCGGGAAGTTCAGGTTCTTCGAAAGACTGGCGGATTGTTTCGGGCTTTTCCAGAGCAGCTTCTCTTGCTTCTACAGGGTTGATCAGAGTTTCCTTGATCTTAGCCTTTTCTTCATCTGTCAGAGTACCCTTGATGTAGTACAGACGAGCTGTACGTACTTCAGGCTTCTGCTTCATAGTAGCCAGCTGAATGCACTGTGCGCAGGAGTCTGCACGCTGGTCAAACTGACCGGGCAGATATTCAACTGCCAGTACCCATTCATCCTCTGCAGGAGCAGGTGCTGTTTCTTCATACAGATCATCTACCTGAGGTTCAGACAGAACGCCATTCTGAGCTGCCTTGTAGTCTTCTTCATCGATATTTTCGATGTCATAGCGGTTCAGTACGCGTACGCCCTTGATGTCATCTGTCAGAAGAGCAATCTTCAGGTTGCTCAGAACACCTGCAGCTTCAACTGCAAACGGTGTCTTCTTTTCAACAAAACAACGATATACTGTCATTCGTTTCTCCTTATTTCTTACCGATATCGGTACGGAAATGCATGTTTTCGAAAGTGATTTCCTTTACAGCAGCGTAGGACTTTTCCAGAGCTTCTGCCAGATCAGCGCCTGTACCTGTGATACCCAGAACACGACCGCCGTTTGTCAGATACTTGCCTTCGGACAGCTTTGTGCCTGCATGATAAACGAATACGCCTTCATGCTGACCCTTTTCGTCCAGACCATTGATTTCAAAGCCCTTCTTATAGGATTCAGGATAACCACCGCTTGCTTCGATTACACATGCAGCAGCACCAGTGCTCCATTCAACTTCTGTTTCTGCCAGAGTACCGTCATGGCAAGCCTTCATGATTGTGAAGAGGTCGCTCTTGAGCAGAGGCAGAACTACCTGTGTTTCAGGATCACCGAAACGGCAGTTGTATTCAACAACCTTAGGTCCCTTCGGAGTGAGCATCAGACCAAAGTAGATGCAGCCCTTGAACGGACGGCCTTCAGCCTTCAGTGCTTCGATTGTAGGAGCGAAGATTGTCTTCATGCATGTTTCAGCGATTTCTTCTGTATAGTACGGAGAAGGTGCGATTGTACCCATACCGCCTGTATTCAGACCTTCATCATTGTCATAAGCACGCTTGTGGTCCATGGAGGATACCATCGGCTTAACAATATTGCCATCTGTAAATGCCAGAACAGACACTTCCTTACCTGTCATGAATTCTTCAATTACGATACGAGTACCGCTCTTGCCGAACTTCTGGTCAACCATCATTTCCTTCAGAGCTGTCTTAGCTTCTTCCAGAGTGTTTACGATCAGAACGCCCTTACCCAGTGCCAGGCCATCAGCCTTCAGTACTGTAGGGAAGCTGTTCTGTTCTTCAACATAAGCCATTGCTTTATTCACATCATCGAATACTTCATATGCAGCAGTAGGAATGCCATACTTCTTCATCAGGTTCTTAGAGAAAACCTTGGAAGCTTCAATGATGGCTGCATTTGCATGAGGACCGAAACAGGGAATACCCTTTTCTTCGACTGCATCAACCATACCTAAAGCAAGCGGATCATCAGGAGTTACTACAACAAAGTCAGCGTTGTTTTCAACAGCGAACTTTGTCATGCCTTCAACATCAGTTGCCTTAACATCTACGCACTCAGCATAAGCGGAGATACCGCCATTGCCGGGGGCGCACCAGATCTTTTCGATCTCTTTATTTTCTACCAGTTTGCGGATGACTGCGTGTTCGCGGCCACCGGAACCGACTACTAATACCTTCATCTTCTGATTTCCTTTTTTAATTAATGATGGAACAGACGTACGCCGTTGAATGCCATTGTGATGTTATATCTGTCACATGTTTCGATAACATTGTCATCACGGATGGAACCACCGGGTTCAGCGATATATTCAACACCGGACTTATGAGCACGTTCGATGTTATCGCCGAAGGGGAAGAATGCATCGGAGCCCAGGGATACGCCTGTGTTCTTATCGAGCCAAGCTCTTCTTTCTTCTCTTGTGAATACTTCGGGCTTTTCTGTGAAGAACAGTTCCCATGTACCATCTCTCAGTACATCATCGTAGTCATCGGAGATGTATACATCGATTGTATTATCACGGTCAGCTCTGCGGATACCGGGCTTGAAAGGCAGATCCAGTACCTTCGGGCACTGACGCAGCCACCAGTTATCAGCCTTGGAACCAGCCAGACGTACGCAGTGTACACGGCTCTGCTGACCTGCGCCAACACCGATTACCTGACCATTCTTTGCATAAGCTACAGAGTTGGACTGTGTATACTTCAGAGTGATCATAGCGATCTTCAGATCACGAACTGCTTCTGCAGGCATGTTCTTGTTCTTAGTTACGATATTTGTGAAGAGGGAATCATCAATCTTGATGTTGTTTCTGCCCTGTTCGAATGTGATGCCGAATACGTCCTTGCGTTCGATTTCTTCAGGAACATAGTTGGGATCGATCTGAACGACATTGTAACCGCCCTTCTTCTTTGTACGCAGAATTTCCAGAGCTTCTTCTGTATAACCGGGAGCGATAACACCATCGGATACTTCCTTCTTGATGAGGTTAGCTGTATCAGCATCGCAGATATCAGACAGAGCTGCCCAGTCACCATAGGAAGACATACGGTCAGCTCCTCTTGCACGAGCATATGCACATGCGATCGGAGACAGTTCCTGATCACCTGTGAAATAGATCTTTCTTTCTACTTCTGTCAAAGGTGTACCAACTGCAGCACCTGCAGGAGATACATGCTTGAAGCTTGCTGCTGAGGGAAGACCTGTAGCTTCCTTCAGTTCCTTAACAAGCTGCCAGCTGTTCAGTGCATCCAGGAAGTTGATGTATCCGGGTCTGCCGTTCAGTACTGTTACAGGAAGTTCTCCTTCCTTCATGAAAATACGAGAAGGCTTCTGGTTGGGGTTGCAGCCATACTTCAGTTCGATTTCTTTTGCCATGTTACGATCTCCTTACTTTGTGTTCTTGTTATAGATCTTAGTTGTGCATTCGCCTGTTTCGATGTCGATCTGACGTGTGAACAGGGATACCTTGTTGTCAGCGTTGATGGATTCCCACAGATGGTCGCTCCATTCTGCAAAAGGTTCCTTAACCATTTCCCACAGAACAGGTTCACCTTCGAAGGAAGGAATCGGATTGCCGTTTTCACGGTATGTATGAATTACATGACCTTCACCGGGCAGTGCGTCTGTGTAATCGAAGAAGTAACGGTGTACTGCTTCAGGGTTGCCTTCTGCACTCTTCAGAATGGACATGGAATAACCTGCGCCCTTTACTACTGCGGAAATACGAGGAGTGAAGTTAGGTGCATCCGGTTCAAATGTACGAGTACGCAGAGCATCTTCAAAGGACTTGCCTTCTGCCAGATGATCATAGATTGTATCTGTCTGATCACCGTTAGTAACGATTGTTGTATCACCGATTACTCTTACAGGAGCATAGATGATCAGAGAAGGATCTACCATCTTGGAAGGATCGAAAGCTTCTGTACGAATGCCCTGGCCTTCTTCAATGAATACACGGTTACGGGAGTTTTCACTTCTGCCCATAATGAAGTAACCGATACGGATCTTCTTACCGCAAGGTGTACGGCCGATGGCGATGCATCTGCCGGGATACTCATTACCGCTCAGGTAATCAAATAAATTTACTTTTTTCATCTGTTCTCCTTATCCAGCTTTTCAGCGAGCATTTCAGCTGCTTTCGGCAGAAGAATCCATTCTGCCTGTTCCATAACTCTTCTCTGCAGTACTTCAGGAGTATCTCCTTCTTCAATGGCTACTGCCTTCTGCAGCAGAATACGACCACCATCCGGAATCTCATTTACCAGATGCACTGTTGCACCTGTTACCTTTACGCCTCTTTCCAGCGCAGCTTCATGAACCTTCAGTCCATAGAAACCCTTACCGCAGAAAGAAGGAATGAGAGAAGGGTGGATGTTGATGATTCTATCTTCAAATGCACGGATCATTACAGGTCCGAGAATGGAGAGGTAACCTGCGAGGATTACCATATCAATGTTGTGTTCTCTCAGTGTATCTACAATTGCCTGATCGAACGCATCCTGATTCTCATAGTTCTTACGTCTGACGACAGCAGACTCAATGCCTGCCTTCGCAGCACGTTCCAGAGCATATGCCTTATCGTTGGAAGCAATCACGAGAGTGATCTTTCCGTGAGGGATATTGCCTGCTCTTTCGCTGTCAATCAGTGCCTGGAGGTTTGTACCGCCGCCGGACACCATTACCGCAATATTTGTCATTTTCCGATTCCTCAGTCAATGATTACGCTGTGATCACCGGGAACCATTTCACCGATACGAGTTGCCTTGATACCGGAAGCTGTCAGAGAAGCAATTGTCTTCTCTTCATCTTCAGCAGCAACGATTACAGCCATACCAACACCCATGTTGAATGTGTTGTACATATCATGTTCGGAGATACCGCCCTTTTCCTGGATCAGCTTGAAGATCGGCAGTACTTCCCATGTTCCCTTATGAACATGCATATCCAGATCCTTGCCGTAAGCACGGGGCAGGTTTTCATAGAAACCGCCGCCTGTTACGTGAGCGATGGACTTAACATCAACTTCTTCCAGAAGCTTCAGGATCGGCTTTACATAGAGCTGCGTAGGAGTGAGCAGAACTTCACCCAGAGGTGCGCCTAATTCTTCCTTGTACAGATCCAGAACACCAGGCTTTTCTACATCAAATACCTTACGTACCAGAGAGAAGCCGTTGGAATGAACACCTGTGGAAGCCAGACCGATAACAACGTTGCCGGCCTTTACATTTTCCTTATTCAGAATCTTCTTTTCATCAACGATACCAACAGTGAAGCCAGCCAGATCGTAATCATCTGCAGGCATCATGCCGGGATGTTCAGCAGTTTCGCCGCCAACCAGAGCGCAGCCGGATTCAACGCAGCCATCTGCAACGCCCTTAACGATTGTTGCGATCTTTTCAGGATAGTTCTTGCCGCATGCAATATAGTCAAGGAAGAACAGGGGCTTAGCACCTGCGCAGATGACATCGTTTACACACATAGCAACACAGTCAATACCGATTGTGTCATGCTTGTCCAGAAGCAGAGCAAGCTTCAGCTTTGTACCAACACCGTCTGTACCGGAGATCAGAACAGGCTTTTCCATACCTGTCATATCCGGAGCAAACAGACCTCCGAAACCGCCGATGCCACCGAGAACACCGGGGATGTTTGTACGAGCAACATCCTTCTTCATTAATTCAACGGACTCATAACCTGCAGTAACGTCAACACCTGCAGCCTTGTAAGAATCACTGTAACTCTTTTCCATTGTCATTCCTCCTTATATATAGGCTATATCTTTGAACTCGATCAGAGTTCCTTCAGCTTTTCCTGAAGAGCAGCGTCCTTCTTCAGAACACCTTCATACTGAGCCTTACGGTCAGCAGCAACCTTTTCAGCCAGTTCATCATCTGTCAGAGCAATGATTTCTGCAGCAAGATATGCTGCATTCTTTGCGCCGTCAATTGCAACTGTAGCTACCGGAATACCAGAAGGCATCATGACTGTAGCAAGCAGAGCGTCTGTACCTTCCAGTACAGCAGACTTCAGCGGAACACCGATGACAGGCAGTGTTGTGTGAGCTGCCAGAACACCTGCCAGAGCAGCCGCCATACCGGCACCGGCGATGATTACACCAAAGCCATTTGCCTTTGCATTTGCAGCAAATTCAGATGCTTCTTTAGGTGTACGATGTGCGGAATAAACATGAGCTTCTACCGGAATACCGTAGTCATTCAGCACCTTGACTGCCTTGGACATAACAGGGAAATCACTGTCAGAGCCCATGATGATTGCGACCTTTTTCATTGTCAGATCCTCCTTTTTTACTGACCAAATAAAACAGCCTGTGGGAAAACTCCATAGGCTGTAATGATCTTAACTAACGTGTCTTTTCAATAACGCTGTCTGCAGAATATGCGACATGCAGAAAACGGGTATCTCTCTTAATTGCAAAATCAGTTGTATGGTGCGGCAATGCGCAATATGCCATAGCTTACCTCTCTGCGTAACGGGAATCGAATATCACCGTTCCAAAAGACCATATTATGATAGCGGTAAGGGCATAAAAAGTAAAGTTTCTTTATTTGTTAGCAAGTTGTTGTACTAACAGCTCTTTTTAGCAGTTTTTTATATGTGAAATCAATCGCGGCAGCACCAACAGGAGCAGTAATCAGAATCGCCAGAACAGCTGCTGTCAGAACGATAGAGCCACAGGAAAGACCCATTGAAAGCGGCAGTGCACCAATCGCAGCCTGAACAGTTGCCTTAGGTGTATATGCCAGCATGCAGAAGAATCTTTCCTTTGTATTCAGGCTGCTTCCACCTGTGGAAATGTAGACACCAGCCATACGGAAGACAAGCACAAAGGCAAGTACTGCAATTACTGCAGGACCAGCTTCCATTGCGTAGCTGATATTGGCAGCAGCACCGACAAGAGTGAACAGCAGAATTTCTGCCGCAACCCATAAGCGGTCAAGCTTTGCTGCAATTCTGACCGCAAGCGGACGCTTCTTGATACGCATTGCACCGCCGGCAGCCATAATGGCAAGCAGACCGGAGAAGCCAAAGTAGCCTGTCATTTTACGTTCGATGACAACCAGCAGCATGCTCATAGCCATGATCAGCAGAACCTTGCGGCTGTCACGCATGTGGATCATTTCAAACAGCCTGCATAACAGTAAACCGGCAAGAGCCCCGACACCGACGCCGGACACAATAGAAGTAGGAATACGCAGGAAATTCAGAGCATCGAAATTACCACTGACGGCAAGACCTGTAAAACATGTAAAGAGCACGATGACATAAATATCATCAATAGATGCACCAGCCATAATCAGCTGCGGTACGCCCTGCTCTGTACCATATTCCTCATCGATCAGCTTGAGCATATGCGGTACGACAACAGCAGGTGAAACAGCAGCGATTACAGCCCCGAGAATCAATGCTTCAAGAGCTGTCAGATGCAGCAGCGGACGTGCAATCAGCAGCATTCCAAGCATCTCAAGAGTTGCCGGAACAAAGCACATCAGCACAGCCGGGCGGCCTACTTTCTTCAGCGATTCAAGATCAAGATTCAGGCCGGCACGAAGCAGGATAATGATTAGAGCGATCTGGCGCAGATCCGCGGAAATTGCGAGCACTGTTGTGTCGATCAGATTCATCACATACGGACCAAGAACGATACCGGTGATCAGATAGCCGATCAGCGGCGGCAGTGTCAGCTTGCGGCAGATTCCGCCAAGACAGCTGCCAATGAGAAAAATCAGGGCAATACTTAATAACATAATGGATTCCTTTCCGTGCAGGGAAAACAAAAGCTGATGTCCCCGCAGCATACCAAAAACACTGCAGAAGTCATCAGCTTATCATAGCGGTTCGGATTACTCCCGGGAGACCTCATTCCCGAATCAATCATATCAGGAAACCTGTAATCAGTAAAGTTTCCAAAGACCTAATGCACGTGTATCTTCAAGGATTCTGACGTTCATCAGCGGATATCTGTATGGTGTGACAAATACTGCATCCCAGGGATTCATCATGATTGTCTTTTCCCCAACCTTAAGTTCCACTTTACCCTCAATGCACATTAACATGCCGATGCCGCGTTTGACATCATTGCTGAATTCCGTACCTTCCTTGAAACCAAGGAAACGGCCGAACAGAACAGAGCCATTCGTGATCGTACGATATGCTTCCGGTCCGGTATAGCTCAGCCAGTCGTCCAGTTTAAATACTTCTGCGAAATTGATGGATTCCACAAACGGAACCGTGTCATCAAATCCCTGTTCCAGACAGATGCAGGGCATCGCAGCTCTGAAGCCGATCAGTACTCCGGTATGACGTACAAACACTTCGCCCGGATGCAGAACAATCGTGCGGTAAGGTGTGCGGTCGTGAATTTCAATCAGCAGTTCACCCTGCAGAACCATATAAAGACTGGATCTATGCAGACGTTCTGCCGGTGTACTTGTATCTGTATCCATGCAGAAAAAGGTCAGTCCGTAACCCTGGCTGGCAAATGTAGGATTCATGATGACACTTCTCTTCATAGGCGCATTGTCTTTCAGCAATGAAATGACTCGACGCGGAATATTGGGCATACGGGACTCCTTTCATAGTAATGATCACTTGTATTATGAACACAAACAATAAATACACACCCATGATACGTGAAAATCATTTGACGGTCACTTGTTATTTCGCTGAAAAACCGCAGAATCCGGCTTTTTCTGAACTTTTTATGTAACTAAGTTAAGCGCTTACATTTTTATTTTCAAGGACATGAATATAGCCCGAATGTTGATTTTCATAAGGCGCATGTACGTGAATGTGTACCGGCAGTTCAAAACTATTCGGGTTATAAGAAAACCGTACTCCGCTTGATCAGAGTACGGCATGAAGATGAATTGCAGATCAGAATTCTACTGTTTCAGCAGGTTCTGTGAAGGAGCTGAATGTTGCCTTAGCATCCTTCAGATAGTAAACAGCAGTATTGCCATCACCGGGCGCATACATTGCCTTCAGATTAGGATAAGCATCCAGCATGGATTCCTGCGCTTCTACACGAGGATCCAGAACTGCTTCACCACAGATTCTTACCCACTTGCCGCCGGTAAATGCACTCAGTTCTACCTTGGGATTTGCAGCCATCTGCTTAGCAACATCCTTCTTCAGACCTGTCTGAAAATAGAGCTTTCCTTCGAAGATATGAGCAGTACCAAAGGGACGAACTCTGGGCTGATCACCTTCGACTGTGGCTAGATAGTATGTTCCTGCTTCTTTCAGGAACGCACATGTTTTTTCAATAGCACTCATGATGATATCTCCTTATTTATATCCACATTCTACCATTAACAGACTACACAAATGAAAATGAAGCCCTCACGGACTTCATTGACCACTGCGCTATCTGCAGTTTAATAATAGCACCCCGTTTTCGGATATGAAACAAACAGATGCCGCCATTGCCGCCAATCGTATCAGATCTGATTCCGGTTCAGCGAGAAGCCCATCGCCCCGCCGACAATGCCGCCGACGATGTGGGCAAAGTTGGAGATGTTATCTCTGACAAAGATGCCCGCCGCAACCTGCTGGCCGATAAAGATAAAGGCCACAAGAATAAAAGTCATCGGGATCTCATGGTCCTTGAAGCCTGTTAATGAAGACAGCAGGATAAAGGCAAAGACGACTCCGCTGGCACCGCACAAAGCAACATCAGGGAACAGCATATTGCTGAAGAAGCCTGTAACTACCGCTGTCACTGCAATGACAATCGCCAGATTTTCCGAACCGTGCTTTTCTTCCAGCAGCGGTCCAAGCAGAAGAAGATATGCCGCATTGCCGGCAAAATGATTCAGGTCCGCATGTCCGAAGACATGGCAGAACAGACGAACGTATGTCATTGGATTCAGATAAGAACCTCTGTATGTCATGAATAATGCCTGTGTTAATGTACCGCCGCTGAGCTGACCCAGCACAGTAACAACCAGACAGATCAGAACGAAGCTCAGGGTTACCGGAGCATTGAATTTTACTCTGTATTTCTTCATGGATGATCCTCCTGTCTAAACTCTATCACTTATATCATTGCACGATTCATACTTCATGAATATTTAAGGAAGACAATCGTGCTTCAATGTCTCATTGAAATCGTTTGTTGAAAGAGAGTATAAGTCCGCATGATACAATAATCAGGTTACAAAGCAAAAAACAGGAGACGATTATGAGAAAAGCGCTGCGTTATCTAAAGCCTTTCTGGCTGTCGGTAATTGCGATTGTTGCTCTTGTATTCGCACAGGTTCAGTTTGAACTGGCACTGCCCGATTACATGTCTAACATCGTAACGTACGGCATTCAGTTCGGCGGCATCACAGAGCCGGTACCGGAAGCGATGTCAGCCGAAACATTCAATCACCTGAAGTACTTCATGAATGATGAAGACACCGAGCTGCTCAACAGCAGCTACATTGAAGTGGCTCAGGGTGATCCCACGTATGCTGCAGAATGGCCTGCAGTAAAAGAGGAACCGATCTATGTTCTGAAGAAGAACGCCGACAGTTCCCTGAAAGAAAAGATTACAACTCCCTATCTGACAGTATCCATGCTGGGCAGTGAAGAAATTCTTGCAGCCATGCAGGTAAAGGATGCTTCCATGCTCTATATGGCAATGGATGCCAATCCGGCAATGGCTGAACAGATCATGCAGGGTGTATCTGAAAAGATGACAGGATATACCTCTGACAATCTGCAGTCAGCACAGCTGATGATGCTGAAGAGAGAATATGCAAGCCTTGGTGCTGATACCGAAAAGATGCAGAGCAGCTACATCTTCCATGAAGGTCTGCTCATGCTCGGTATTGCCCTGCTCGGTTCCCTCTCCGCAATTGCCGCCGCCTTCCTTGCTTCCCGTACAGCAACAGGCGCATGCCGCAATATGCGCAATGATGTGTTCCGTAAGGTTGAATCCTTCTCCAATGAAGAATTCTCCCACTTCTCCACAGCTTCCCTGATCACACGTACAACCAACGATATCCAGCAGGTACAGGGCATCCTGACCATGCTGTTAAGAATCGTGCTGTTCGCACCGTGCATGGGTCTGACTTCCCTGCTGAAAGTACTGCGCTACAAGCAGCTTGCCTCCATCCTGGGATATGCTGTTCTGTTTATGATCGCAATGATGATCGTTATCTTCATCTTCACACTGCCTAAGTTCAAGCGTGCACAGAAGCTCGTCGACCAGCTCAACCTGGTTACCCGCGAACAGCTGTCCGGTATGCTTGTTATCCGTGCCTTCAATAATGAAAAGCCGGAAGAAGAACGTTTCGATGAAGTTAACAGCGATATCACAAAGCTGAATACATTCCTCAACAGAGTCATGGCAGTCATGTCTCCTGTCATGCAGCTGATGATGAGTATTGTATCCATCGCCATCGTATGGTTCGGTGCCAATGCCGTTGACCTTGGTACTATGCAGATCGGTGACATGATGGCCTTCCTGCAGTATTCCACACACGTATTGATCTCCTTCATGATCGTTGCCATGATCTTCATCATGATCCCGAGATCCTCTGTATCTGCACAGCGTATCTTCGAAGTACTCGAAACAAAGCCTGTCATTACAGATAAGAAGGACACAGTTCACCTGCCGGCAGAAAACAGCCCGATCACTTTCGATCATGTCTGCTTCCGCTATCCTAAGGCTGAACAGAATGTACTGGAAGACATTACCTTTACTGCTCATCCCGGTGAAACGGTTGCCTTTATCGGTTCTACCGGTTCCGGCAAATCCACACTGATCAATCTGCTTCCCCGTTTCTTCGATGTAACGGAAGGCAGTGTCAAGTTCGGTGATGTCGACATCCGTGATGTTGAACAGCATGAACTCCGTGACCGTATCGGCTATATCCCGCAGAAGGGTATCCTCTTCAGCGGTACAGTGGAATCCAACCTGCTGTATGCCGATGAAAATGCGACAGAAGAAGCAATCGCCAATGCTCTGGAAGTATCTCAGGCAAAGGAATTCGTTGAGCGTATGCCGGAAGGAATCAATGAACCGATTTCCCAGGGCGGTACAAACGTATCCGGCGGTCAGAAACAGCGTCTGTCCATTGCCCGTGCTTTAACCAAGAAGGCACAGGTATTCATCTTTGATGACACCTTCAGCGCTCTTGACTATGCAACTGATGCCAAGCTCAGAGATGCTCTGCGCAAGATGACTGAAGCAACCAAAGCTACCGTATTTATCGTCGCACAGCGTATCAGTACGATCATGTCTGCCGACCAGATCATTGTTCTGGATCAGGGCAGAATTGCCGGTATCGGCAAGCACAGCGAACTGATGAAGAACTGTTCCGTATATCAGGAGATCGCAAGATCTCAGCTGAGCAGAGAGGAGCTGGGAGAATGAGTGAAAGAAGACGTACACCCCGTCCCGGACGCGGACCGGGTTCCGGCCCTCGCGGCATGATGGCCGGTGATAAAGCCAAGGACTTCAAGGGAACTATCCTCAAGCTTCTGACTTACATGAAGCCGTTCTACCTCAGAATCATTCTGATTATTCTCGCTGCCATCGGCGCAACGATCTTCTCCATCATTGCTCCGAAGATTCTCGGTACTGCTACAACCAAGCTTGCGGAAGGTCTGGTTGCCAAGTATCAGGGTGTCGGCGGCATCGACTTCGATGCTCTGAAGAACATTCTGCTGACACTGCTGGCGATCTACCTTGGCTCTACATTCTTCCATTATGTACAGGGCTGGATGATGGCAGGTGTTACCCAGAAGATCACTTACAATCTGCGTAAGGAGATCTCTCAGAAGATCAACAGACTGCCGCTGAAGTATTTCGATCGTCTGACACATGGTGAAGTACTCTCCCGTGTCACCAACGATGTCGATACAATGTCACAGTCTCTGAACCAGTCCGTACAGCAGGTATTCACATCCGTTGTTACAATCATCGGTATTCTCTACATGATGATTTCCATTTCCTGGCAGATGACTCTGATGGCATTGATCGTCGTACCGTTATCCGGTATCGCTGCCGGCTTTGTCGTCAAGAGATCTCAGAAGTACTTCAAGGCTCAGCAGACTACTCTTGGTAACGTAAACGGTCATATCGAAGAAATGTATGGCGGTCATATCGTCATGAAGGCCTTCAATGGTGAAGAACGTTCTATCCGTGAATTCAGCGAGCTGAATACAAAACTGTATGAATCCGCATGGAAGGCACAGTTCATCTCCGGTTCCATGCAGCCGATCACAAGCTTTCTGGGTAACGTAGGCTACGTTGGATGCTGTGTACTGGGCGGTTACCTGTCTATTCACAATGGTCTGGCCATTGGTGATATTCAGGCATTCATCTCCTACGTAAGAAACTTCAACCAGCCGATCACACAGACAGCTCAGATCATGAACATTCTGCAGTCCACTGCTGCTGCGGCAGAACGTGTCTTCGAATTCCTGGAAGAAGAAGAACAGATTCCCGATACAGCAGAACCTAAGTGCATCCGTGATGAAAACGGTGCTCTGAACATCAAGGGCAACGTTACATTTGAGAATGTTGTCTTCGGTTATGATCCCGAAAAGACAATCATTCATGACTTCAACGCCTATATCAAGCATGGCTCTCAGGTAGCGATCGTCGGTCCTACCGGTGCCGGCAAGACAACGATTGTAAAGCTGCTGATGCGTTTCTACGAACTCAACAGCGGTCATATCTACATCGACCACAACCGTACAACCGACCTGACCAGAGATGACCTGCGTTCCTGTTTCGGCATGGTTCTGCAGGACGCATGGCTGCATACCGGCACTATCATGGACAATATCCGCTATGGACGTATGGACGCAACGGATGAAGAAGTTCTGAAGGCTGCCAAGGATGCCTACGTTGATCACTTCATCAGAACTCTTGAAGATGGCTATCAGACAGAGATCAACGAAGAAACAACCAACATTTCCCAGGGTCAGAAGCAGCTGCTGACAATCGCCCGTGCCTTCCTCTCTGATCCGAAGATTCTGATCCTCGATGAAGCAACATCCTCCGTCGATACAAGAACAGAAATCCTCATCCAGAAGGGTATGGAAAAGCTGATGGAAGGAAGAACATCCTTCGTCATCGCTCACCGTCTGTCCACCATCCGCAACGCCGATATGATTCTGGTAATGGATCATGGTGATGTTGTTGAACTTGGCACACACGATGAGCTGCTCAGCCGCAATGGTTTCTACGCTAAGCTCTACAACGCCCAGTTCGAAGGCGCTCAGTAATTTCTATCCCATGGAACTGATCATCACGGTCAGTTCCTTTTTTACACCTCCCGCTTTTCATATACACTGCTGATCCGGAATTTCCCTGCAGAAAAAAGAAAAGTCATCAGATTCTATGATCCAATGACTCATTGCTTTCCTAATCTCAGCCTCTCTGCTTCTGCGCAATATAACCAGCAGCGCTGATTGCCGCAACATTGCCCTGACCTGCTGCCTTGATGTACTGATACGGCTGACCTGTCAGATCACCGGCTGCGTAAAGACCGGGGATATTCGTCCTCATCTGCAGATCCACCTTTACTGCATTGCCTTCTGTTTCAAGACCGGGTACCAGCTGACCGGGGAACTGAGCTGTACGAAGAATGAATACACAGTCTGTCTGATATGTATTCTGATCAGTAACCAGCGCCGTAGCTTTCATCATACCTGTAATCTCTGCGGGCTTCTCGTTGACCACAACAACATTATCATGTGTGAAGTGAGGTGTTTCCTGATACAGCGGGAAGTAGTATACCTTTGCACATACCTCACCCAGGAAGTCAGCCTCTGCTTCTTCCTCTGCACTGCCGCCGATCACAGCAACAACCTTACCCTTATATAACGGTGCATCACAGGTTGCACAATAACTGACACCTCTGCCCAGGAAGTTCTCTTCCCCGGGATACGGCTTTCCTGCCACAACACCTGTCGCAAGAATGACTGTTTCCGCTTCTACCATGGAATTATCACTTAACTGCAGAGCGAAGTAATCACCCATAGCATAAACCGCAGTCACTCTTAATTCTGTAATCTCAATCTCCGCTTCTTCCAGCTGTTTTGTAAAAGCCTCTGCCATCTGCTTGCCTGTTACAGAGGGAAGACCGAGATAGTTGGTAATCGCATGATCGACTACCTGCATTTTATTAGAAAGCTTCTTAGAGCCATATAAAGCAATTGTTCTGTTTCTGTTTCTTGCTGTCAGTGCCGCTTCAAGACCGGCCGGACCTGTACCAATAATCGCAATATCTGTACGTGACATCGTAATACCTCCAATGCTGCTACCATTGTACCAATTCATGCCGCTGACGCAATCCTGTCACTCCAAAAGGAAAAGACGGATGTTTCCACCCATCTCATTACTGTTTATCTACGTCTGCGGTAATCTTTTTCGATTTCCCTCTTCCATCCTTTCGGAAGAGCGCATCTGCGTACATCGGCAACTGCTTCGGACAGTACTTTGTAATTCAGCTCCACACCGGCTTCATCATTCTCATATCTGACGGCGTGGTCCTCATGAATGCCGAAACTTGCCGCAGCCGCAATGGCATCCATGTTCGCACCCAGAAACAGAAATTCCCAATGATCCTTTTCCTGCGCCTTAGCTACCAGTTCCTTGACCTTATCATAGCTATACCTGCGGCTGGCATTCTCCTGACCATCCGTCATGATGATGAACACAGTCTTCTCCGGGCAGTCTTCTTCACGAATATACTTATGCACATTACGGATATGATGTACAGCGTCACCTACAGCATCGAGCAGTGCAGTCATGCCGCCAACGGTATAATCCTTCTCTGTCATTAAACTGATCTGATTCAGCGGAATACGATCCAGAATCACTTCACTGACATTGGAGAACAGCACCGTTGAAACCAGCGCTTCTCCTTCTTCTTTACGCTGACGTTCGATAAAGGCATTGAAGCCGCCGATGGTATCCTTCTCCAGTCCGCTCATAGAGCCGCTGCGATCCAGAATAAATACAATTTCAGTTAAGTTCTTTTTCATATGCTTTCCTCCTGTTTGCAGGTAAAGCATATCTTTTTCCGCTATGACAAAGGTCGCACTGAAAGCGACATTGCATCAGATGCATTTCTCATCAAACCTGAACAGAATCTCGTTCACATCCATCAGGTTATATACTTCCTGCTCAATGCAGAACTTCAGAATCAGATCCTTCTTTCTTGACGGTGAGAAAGCATAGCCTGCTCTGCGCATCAGATCCGATGCATCATCAATATTCAGTTCCAATGCCAGACAGAAGGCAATGACATTCTCCTTGCTTGGTCTGTATTGACGATCCCCGCGGATCTTGGAGAACAGTCTGCGGTCAATATTGGCGCGTCTGTATACATCCGGATCCTCCATGCCTCTCTCATCAATCAGACGGAACAGACGTTCCTGGAAAGTCTCGGAAGCCTGGGCAATGATACGATCCAGATCAGGCATTGCCGCATCTTCCGGCATTAACATGCTGTCCGATGATAATTCTTCCTTCATCGCTGCACGTAATTTAGAATGCAGCACCTTCGGCATTTTCATCGGACGGCGTCCGGGCACGGCACTGTACATCGGCTGCGGAATCGGCGTCACGATGTTCTGTTCAATATATGCATGGATCTTCTGCAGAAGCAGATCATCCACAGCTGCATCTTCCTCAGAAGACAAAGCCATTGTTACATGCAGATCAAATACATGCGAATCCTGCAGAAGCACTTCCCTTACAATCCGCAGAACTTCTGCCTGCGGCCAGCAGGAAGAATCCGTATCGGACATCACAAAAACAATCGTTTCACACTCCAGTTGTGCAGCCAGTTTCAGACAGCGGCGAATGATATTTCTGAATACCTGTACCTCCATCTCGCTGCCATCTGTATACAAAGGACGTACGGTATGGAAGATATACTTCGCATGCAGACCATCCGCTTCCGTAAAACGTACATCACCACGGGACATTTCTCCCAGCTGCATTCTGGCGTGATTCAAAGCACGAAGGGCTGCAGAAGCTTCATGATCTTCCGCAGGCAGAGGATCGGCAGGATATACGATCACATCGGCTCTGATTTTTCCTAAATCCTGACTTATGAATTTCAAAGGCATATCTGTACAAAGTATAGCATTACCTCACAGAACTTTCTCTTAACACCTATAATATAAGCATGATCATACTGAAAGACATTGACGCACACCATCCGCTGACAGCAGCGATTGAAAAGATCTACACACCTTCATTTCCTGACAACGAGAGAATCCCTTTTGAGCGTCTTCTCCCTACTTTGAGCGATATCCGTATTCTCTCGGCAGTCTTTGACGACGATACCCTCATCGGCATGACTACCGTCTTCCTCTTTGAAGACATTGTCTACCTCGCCTATCTTGCCATTGACCCTGTACAGCGTGGCAAAGGCTATGGTACAGCCGTTCTGGAAGCACTTCGTCTAAAGTACCATGGCTATCGTTTCATCATCGACATCGAACAGCAGGATCCTGCCGCTGACAATGCCGAAGAACGACGCAAGAGAAGGGATTTCTATCTCCGTGCAGGCTATGAAGATACCGGTGTCCGCTACTTCTTCTATGGTGTACACTACGATCTCTTCAGCCTTGGCGGCAAAGTAAAAGCTTCCGAATATAAAGCTCTCATTCGGAAGCACTGGGGTCGTATTGCAAAGACAGCCGTCTTCACTGAAGTCACTTTGTGAAGTAAGCCTTCAGATCCTTTTCGATTTCAGGAGTCCACCAGACAACATATCCGGCCTTGGTAGGGTGAATCGGGTCTGCCATATATAACTGATAGTCTTCTGCACTCACAGCAAGAAGCTTCGGATTGTTCCAGAGATCAATCACTTCAATTCCATGCTTCTCCTTGATCTGCATCAGAAGATCCACCATCACCTGATACTCTGCACTGTCATACTTTGTACCTGTATAGAAGAAGACAGGACAGTTCCATGTACGACGAGCATAATCAATGATATGTTCCATTGCCCCGGTAATGGTTGTCACATCATATTCCCCATTGTCTGCTAATGCACCAATGGGCTTTTTCTTTGTCGCATCATTTGTGGAAAGCTGACACACAAACGCATCCGCAGGCCAGGAAGGGTCAATCGTCAACATACGTTCAACATAGGACTGACCATCATTCTTATCATTGACCAGTGTTGTACCGCTGACTGCTTCTTTCCACGGCTGTACACCGCACTTCTTTTCAAGCACTTCCACAAAAGATTGTTCCAGAGAAGCAGCACCGAAGGTCACAGAACTGCCAAGATAGATAATCTTCTTTCCCTTCAGCACACTGTTCTCTTCTGCTTCAATATTTGTCACATCATACTTTTCCGCATTGCCGGGCATAGCCTGAACCATTGCCATACGTTCTTCTTTTGTCATATACACCTCTGTCAATTACGCTTCATCACAAGAATATCGCCGGAACCATCTGTCGGAACAATCGTCAGCTGATCCCCTTCCAGTTTATATTCATACGTCTCGGAAATACCATACGCTGTATAAGTAAATACCAGCTTGCCATCCTCTGCCTTCCAGGTAATCGGAAGTTCCTGACCCTGTCCGGGATTATCAACAAGACCAGTACCATCCTTATGAATTTCAATCGTAAGCAGACCACCGGAAGTCAGCTGCCACTTGCCGGCAAGGGGATTGGTACGATTATGCAGGAAGAACCAGATACCGGCTCCGCATAATAACAGCACCAGCACAGCCGCAATGATTGCCTTCAGCCAGCCGCCCTTCTTCTCTTCCGCAGGCACCTGTTCTTCTGATGCAGGTTCCGCCGCAGGTGCAATCACCTCCGGTTCCTGCACAGACTCTGCCATCGGAACAATACGTACAGGCTCAGCTTCTTCCACTGCCGCAGGTACAGCAGGAAGCGGGTCTTTAGGAATTCTGGTTCCGCACTCTGTACAGAAATTCGCACCTTCACGCAGCGGTGCACCGCAGTTCATACAGTATTTCATGACTCTATACCTCGATTACTGCTTTCATTGTAGACAATAAAAGTGATGTTTGCATCTGAACATATCGTGAAGTGTATGAAGAAAGGCAGATGTTCTTCACACCTGCCCGGTATTATGCATCCAGTTCCTTTAACATCTGCTCGGCATTGTCCTTAGCCTTGACCTTGGTAAATGCCTTCACGATGATGCCGTTTTCATCAATGAGATAAGTTGTACGAACAACACCCATGGTCTTCTTGCCGTACATCATCTTTTCCTTCCAGACATCATAGGCTGTAATGACTTCTTTCTCCGGATCTGCCAGGATGGTAAAAGGCAGACCGTGCTTCTGTTCAAAGTTCTTATGACTCTTCACGCTGTCTTTGGATACACCCAGAATCACCGCACCCTTTTCCGTAAACTGCGGCATCAGATCACGGAAAGAGCAGGCCTGGGCAGTACATCCGGCTGTATTATCCTTTGCATAGAAGTACAGAATGACCTTCTTTCCACGATAATCCTCCAGAGAATGCATTTCCCCATTCTGATCCGGCAGTGTAAACACCGGTGCAGCTGTTCCCGTTTCGAGCATGATTAATTTCCTCCATGTGACCATTATAGCGCGTGAAAACAGTATCTATTGATGATATAGTTGTGGCATGCCGAAATTCCGCAAAAGCAATAACTTCCGCGAACTGGGCGGCTATCGCACCAGAGACGGAAGATACGTAAAACACAACCTGATCTATCGTTCCGCAGCTCCTGCCTTCATGAGCGATGAAGAACTGCAGACACTGGCAGATATGCACTTTGCCATTATTCTGGACCTGCGTACTTCCTACGAAGCCGAACGTCATCCCGACCCTCAGCTTCCCGGTGTTGCCCATCTGCGTTTCAGCGCCCTGCCCCGTAATCTGCATGGTTCCATGCATCCGGATCACACAGCCGAGCTGGTACGTTCGGGTACTGTCATCACCGAAGATCCCGGTGAGGGCGTAAAGGATATGTACCGCAAGCTTCCTTTTGGCAACAAGGCTTATGCCGAACTGTTCCGTATGCTCTATGATCATGCCGTACCGGTGATGTATCACTGCTCCGAAGGCAAGGACCGTACCGGTGTAGCCTCGATGCTGATTCTGCTGGCCTTAGGTGTACCGGAAGAAACTGTGCTGGATGACTTCATGCTTACCAACCGCTATATGTCCCGTGCAATTAATGAATATCTGGAAGAATACCGAGATGTTCTGGAAATTGCCCCGGAACTGGAAAGCTACTACATGTCCTATCCTGGCGTTGCAGTGGAGAATGCATTGATTTCCCTGCGTGCAATTCTGGCAAGATATGGTTCCTATGAACGCTACTTCCTGGAAGAATACGGTATTGATGGCAGAGTCCTGCATCATCTGAGAAGTCTTTATCTGGAAGAACACTGATCGCTTCGGCGATCTTTTTTCATCGAAAAAAGATGCCTTTTGAGCATCTTATCGTTCTTCGTTGATTCTGTCCTTCAATGCTTTGGCAGGCTTGAAGACAATAGAAGAAGCAGCTTCAATTTCCATCTTCTCACCGGTCGCAGGATTCACGCCTTCACGCTGGGCACGTTCTCTGATTTCGAACTTGCCGAAGCCTGGGATATTCACCGCATTGCCTGCCTGCAGCTGCGCAGAGATTTCTTCGAAGACATCCTTTACAGCTTCATTGCATTCTGTCTTGGACATACCTGTCTGTTCACAGATACGCTTTACAATATCATTGCGATTGATAATAAACATCGGATTGATCATATCTGTTCCTCCTGATTATTCATCCTTGACCAGAGCATTTCTCAAATTACTCATGATCTTCATACTCATTGCCGTCCACTGCACACTCTCTTCTTCGCTTAAACCACTGAAGAACGTATCATACAGATCTGTTCTGGCCTGATCGATATCCGCAAGCAGACCATCTGCGCACTCTGTAAAGACAGCGGAAATACCATTCTCCAGTGATAAGGAGATAAAGCCTTTACGCATCAGCTTTTCCAGTGATGTTACCAGCATCATCTGATTCATACCGGTATAGTCTGCCAGCATCTTCATGGAGAACTGTTCAGCCTCCTGCATCGCTGCCGCAGTACGTACATCCTTCAGATCCAGATCATACTTCAAAGCCACAATATTCAGATACTTGTCATACAGCTTTCCTACATAATAAGCACCTGTCATCAGATTCTCATTCATGGAATGGAAACGGGCATTGATTGCCTCTTCCCCGACCTTCTTCGTACCCGGCATCATCGGCAGAGCAGGATCATCCGTCGCAGCACTGACCAGGAAGCCGGCAATCAGCAGACGGTCCTTACGGTACTGTTCTTCGTTGAGTACGTTCTTATAGAACTCGTTATAGTACTTGAAGACATTCATCTTCATCTGCACCGTACGGGATAATGTCAGAGATGTCGCTACCAGTGAACCTTCCGTCTTGACGTAATAGTATACAGGCACTGAAAGCGGGAAGATTCTTTCGGTATGGAGCAGATACTCCAGATTGAAGATAAAATCTTCACACCAGCGTAATGATTCATCCATACGGATGTTATAAGCTTCAATCAGATCACGACGATACAGCTTGTTCCAGAGAACACCGAAGTAGTAATCAGCAGGTGTTTCCATCATCTGTGCCGCATATGCCTTCAGATCCATCAGACCTGATGTCTCAATGGAACTCTTGCGGGAAAGATTGCCGCCGACCACACGATAGAAATCACCGACAACCAGATCCGCATTGTATTCAAGAGCTGCACGTACCAGTTCCTTGGTGGAAACATCGGGAATCCAGTCATCCGCATCCATGAACTGCACATAGGTACCCTGTGCCTGTGCAAGCGCCGTATTGCGGGCCGCAGAAACACCGCCATTGGGCTTATGGATGACATGCATGCGCTCATCCTTTTCCACATAGCTGTCAAGGACAGTACCGGCATTGTTCTTTGAACCATCATCTACGGCAATCACTTCCAGATCACGGTATTCCTGATTCAGAACACTCTCGATGCATCTTCTTAATAATGTTTCTTCTGTATTGTATACAGGAATAATCACACTCACTGCAGGCATAACTCAGCTCTCCCAGGGCACAATATTATCTTCTGCCACACGCAGAATATGCGTATACGGATCTGCAGTATGCGGCATCTGCGCCAGCGTACTGCGGAAGGTCCACGCGACTGTACCTTCGACCATACGGCCTCTTTCTTCAACGATAACACGATCGCCATGTTTGACTTCAAAGTGATCAGCCAGATAGAAGCTGACCTTATCTTCCTTGCCCAGACGTACTGCCGCAAAGGTATACTGCATGGCAAGACGATCCTTCATGTACATTTCATCACGGAAGACAAAGACATCCGGACGGATGGAGCCTGTCACCGCACCACGGTACCACAGTGAAGTTGTACCGGTCTTTTCATCATAGGTAATACGATCAAACAGAACTGCTTCTCCATTACCGATCGAACAGGAAACCATCTCCGGTACCTGAATACGTACACGTTCCAGAAGCGCGGAGTACATCATCTGTTCCATAGTCAGAAGCATCAGATCATTCGGATTCAGTCTGGTCACTTCCAGTACAGTTCCTTCTTCGTTGTTTTCCACACGCAGAGAAAGCTCATTGTTTCCGGATAACAGACGATCCAGCACCAGCGGATCATTGCGGCTGTCTTCCACGGCAGTAAACAATGCTCCATAGCTGTTCTGCAGAGTTTCAATCTTTTCCTGCAGTGTCTTCATCAGATCTTCGTCAGTCACAAACTGAGCATAGCAAAGACGCTTCTTCAGGGCATTCTCTGCATCCAGATAATAGCTCATAGCCATCATCGGATCATCCGGACCGCCGATACCGTCACGATAGCAGTCACCGATGAAGATCGCTGCATCCGCAAAGATCGTACCGTAGTAATGATCCGTAAAAGCCTTTCTGCTTTCTTCATAGACATCACGGGCCATATTCACCGCAAGCATGCGATTCACCGGTACACCCTTGCCATCCCTGAGCATTTCCGCACAGCTCAGCATTGCCGCATGAACATGGGCCATGGAAGCCATGGACAGATACTTCCATGCCTTTTCATAGTCCGTTCCATCTGAGGATGTACCTTCCAGCCAGATTCTGCCGGCCATCAAAGCCGCATAGATATCTTCCTGTTCACTGACCAGAATCTCATACACTTCACGTGCATAGTCCCAATCACAGTCATACGCCATATTGCCGCCGGCACAGCAGTCCGCCTGAATACGCAGAGCAGCGTAGACACCCTGATCACACATCGCATCCAGACACTTGCCGAACAGTTCTCTTTCATCATCATCGATGTAATCAACCAGATTGTTCTCATGGATATACATGATGTAGTGCATCTGCTGGATTCCTGAAAGCTGCCATTGTGACATCGGCACCAGTTCATTGTCCAGCGTATTCTCCATCATCTCAATCCAATCATCCACGATCAGTTCACGATCTTCGCCATTCTCCAGCATATCCGCTTCGTGATACATATAGGCAAGCACGGAGAATAATGTGCTTTCACGCTTAAAAGGAACTCTGCCCAGAGCTTCATTCCAGTTGATCTCTTGAATGGATCGGCCCGGATAGCCGATAGCATCACAGAGATGGATACGATCCGCAATACGGATCAGAGGCTGTATATATTCACTGTCACAGGCAATCACACCTACATGTCTTTCCTGCATACGATACAGGGCATTCAGTACATCGGTATATGCAATCCAGTATTCACCTTCCCAGGAAGGAATATCATCATAGCCCTGACATATATCACTCCAGCCAATATCGAAGTTCAGGAACTTTCTGATTGTTTCTGTATCTGTCTTCATTTCTGTCATTTTTATTACTCCGCCCACAATCATATCACAATTATGATTTTGCGTTTTCCTTCTCCGTTTCCCGCATCTGTTCATGCCGAAAACAAACCATAAAACACAAAGCTATAAACAAAGATTATCGATATCTCATATTTCATGTTTTGTTCACTGAATTCAGAATGTATTTAGTTTTGAGACACTTGTATTTTTATCAGTGTCATTTATGATTAGAGTACCTGCTACAAATCTCGAAAAAACGAAAGGAGCATACAATGCCCAAGATTATCCCTGATTTGCGCAACAGGATTCTGGTGTCCGCAAGAAAGCAGCTGCTGAAGGAAGGATTTTCCGGTCTTTCCCTGCGCACAATCGCTAAAGAATGCGGTACAGCCGTAGGTACTACGTACAATTACTTCTCCAGCAAAGCTGACCTTGTTCATGCTGTCATGCAGGAAGATTGGGATTGTGCAATGAAAGAAGCCGGAGAGGATTCCCCTGCCGCCGACACACCCCAGGAATGTGTAGTTGCGATCTACCGCGCCATCAACAACTTCACCAACAACTACAAACTGCTCATGAATCAGCAGGAAGCTCGTGTTGAATACTCAGAAGTCATTCATACCAACCATGCGATGCTTGTGAATGACATCAAGAATGTTCTGCAGAAAACACTGATGTACTTCGGATACGAAGAATCAGAATCTCTGCTTTCTCTTGCCTCTGCCATGATTCTCTCCGCCTCCATCCACGAAAACGTCCGGGAAGAAGACTTCCGTGTTCTCATCAATCGTGTGTTTGAAGGTATGAAGCCTGTTCAGAAGTAAAGCTTCACTGCCGGTTCGAAAGAACCGGTTTTCATTTATCTTTCAGAAGAGAAAAGAACGCTTTTCAGCGTTCTGTATACATATCTCTGAATTCCTGCAGAGCCTTTTCATCAAGACCGAACTGCACTTCGAAGAACTTCTCAAAAGTACCATGCTTTTCCAGTACCTTTGACATCGCATATTCCGCATTGGCCCGACCAACCCCTTCAAAGACACTGAGCTGTTCCTTGATTGCAGGATTCTCGGCAATCATGCCGGTAGCTCTCTGATATAACGCCTGAATCTGTTCCTGACGGTAATCATTGGTCTTCATATAGTCATCCAGGGCTGTTTCATAATCCACGCCCAGAGCCAGCAGAATCAGGATTGCCGCAATGCCTGTACGATCCTTGCCTGCCGAACAATGGAAGGCGATCGGTGCTTTGCCCTTACGCAGATCATCGAACATGATCTGATAGGCATAGGAGAAAGCCAGCGGTCCGTAGAAATGTTCACGGAACCAGCGTTCACTTTCAGGACTGAGCATGATCTTCAGCATCTTCTCCTGCATAGCTTCCGGAGACATATCCGCATCCTTCTTCTTTTCTTCCTCTGCCGCAGGATCTTCCTTTACTGCCGAGAGGTGATAGTACTCTGTACCCTCAAAAGCAGGATCCGGTACATCTGCAGCTTCACTGCTTGAGCGGAAGTCATAGATTCCCTTTAAACCAAGAGATGCGACAATCTCTTTTTCTTCTTCATTCAGTTCTCCCAGCGCCCCGCAGCGATAGAAGATCCCATGCTTTACCTTACGTCCATCGCCAGTCGGATAACCGCCCAGTTCTCTGAAATTGATTCTCTTTCTGATCTGACTGATATCACTCATATAGCTCACCAATTGTAATAATTCACAGATACATCTGCGACAACATTATCAATGACTGTAATTGTCATGGAGTAGTCATTCGCATAGATGTCAAAATCTTCACTGCTGTAGTAACCATCCGCACTCCGATAATAGGAATGAGTGTATTCCGGGATATTCTCATCGAGGATATTAACGAGTTCATCCACTGACATACCCAGTCTCACTCCATACGGCGTCACCGGATAATCACTTTGTTCCACACCAACATAAGTCACAATACCATCACGAACCGGAATATCCCCCTGTCCTTCAGGTTTATCAACATTCGCAAAGACAACGGTCGTACCCTTGCTCAGTTCCATATACAGATTGGTTTCCCCTGCCGGAAAGAAATCCTCCCAGTATCCATCAAACGTATTAACTTCCCAGCCCACATCCATGAAGTGACCAAGTTCACACGGCAGTGAGTATTCTGCCCCTTCCAGGGAAATCACCGCCGGCGGCATTTGTCCCTGTTCATTGACCACAGCCTCTGACCAGTAGTCATAGTTGCCGTCGTATCGTTCCGGTACAGGTGATCTCATTACCAGATGTGTCGTCAATGCCAGCGCTGCTGTAATTGCATAGGTACCAAGATAGTATCCCCAGCCATGACGCTTCGGTGCTCTGCGGTATACAGGTCTTCTCTGTGCTCTGCGGGTGGTACGGGAAGGGATATCCTGTACACTTTCATATTCATAATCATCTGCGAATTCATCCAGTTCAGCGAACGGATCATTGCGCATTTCTTGCTGTGTCTGTGCTCTCATGTTTCTATTCTATCAACCTTTACCAAATGTGAAACCTTACAGTATGTGATTCATAACAATATTAAATACAAATTAATAAAGGACAGGGCATTAATTATCATTGCCTCTGTCCTTGTGCAGATATAGATCTGTATTCAGTTGTTATAGCTGATTAATAAGCATCAGCACCGGTGGGAATATCGAGACCGATCATCTCTTCCTCACCATCTGCGTTTTCTTCCTCATCATCTTCAACATCTTCGATGTTCTGATGAGTCTCCGCATAACTGTAACGATTCTTCAGATCCCAGACGTTACCGGGAAGTGAAACGAATCTGCCGTCCAGAGACAGTTCAGAGTAGAGACTGCTCTTCTTCTTACGCATCTGAGCCTCAGGAATAGAAGCCTTCTGCGCAACAGCCGCAAACAGGGCAGGGAACGGCATAGATGTGTTTGCATCGAGAAGCTGCTCGTATGCAATGTCTGTAATATTCATTCTCATGTTGCTTGATGAAACCTCCTGTATCAGGTAGGCATGATGATATTCCAACAAAAGATATGAATCAACTACTTTTTTTACAGAATTCTTTCTGCTATAATGTGCCGTTTAGTTTGCGTGACCAAATTTTCACAAGCGAAAAACAGCGTAAATATGCGGTTTTTCGCTTGTTTTACACAATTTTCCGCATTCCTGTACAGGTTTGAAGTATACTTCACTCTTTTTCTTCACAAGCAACTCTTATAACACGTCCGATATTGGAGCATAAGAGCATTATTTTACCTTATAGAAGTGTAAAGAAAATACTATGGAATCACTAAAAAAGCACCCGTTTCCGGATGCTTCAGGGTTTCAGATTAGTGAGCGCCGCCTGTGAATGCCTGACCTTCGATCAGAACACGCAGATACAGAACCTTACCCCAAGGCTGAGCTGTGATGAGCTTCTTTGTGTAACCAGCAACGTCCTTGATGTCTTCGTCGCCTGTTACTTCAAACTGCATTTCCATGGGAGCCTTCATCTTAACGAATGTGTACTGAGGCTTTTCCTGGGATGTCAGCAGAGCCTTAATGTCGTCTCTCTTCAGAGCACTGTTTACGTTTACTAATGTCATTGTCTTAAATCTCCTTTTCAGATAATCCTATTATACCATGTAAGCGCTTTTTGAGCATTCTAATCACAGATTTTTCCTTAAGAAGAACCATGCAATGAAACTATTTTTCATCTGCCGCAAAGACAATACCGGCACTGTTTCGGCATGCTTCGAGGATTCGCATGACATTGACCGTATCCTGCAGCCAGCGTGAAGCCAGGACAGTATCGCCTCTATCGTATATATCCGCAATCCTTGCAAACTCATTCATCATCGGATTTTCTTCCTTGACTGTGTCCAGTATCTTCTCTGTACCATCGTTCAGATGCAGAATGACATCATGGACAAAGCCGGGACGGTCATTGAGAGCAATGTAGCCTTTCGTACCCATGATTCTGGAACCATTCGGACATGCACTGTCCTTCGCACCTGTACATACAGCCTTGAAGGAACCATAGTCCATCATGACAATGCCGGAGGTGTCGATACCATTGAAGCCAAGGTTAGCACCATAGCTAACCTGTTGAGGTGCACCGAAGATTCCTTCCACAAAGTGCAGGTTATAGATATTGATATCATACAGAGCCCCGCCAGAGAGAGCCGGGTCAAAGGCAGGCAGTACAATACCCTTGAGATAATCGTTGTAACGGCTGGAGTATTGGCAGTATGTACTGGATACCAGCTTGATCTCCCCGATTTCATCCAGATGCTTTCTGATCTCTTCGTAGTTTCTGCTGTATCTGCTCATAATGGCTTCAAACAGCATCACACCATTTTCCTCAGCCAGTTCAACCAGTTTCAGTGTTTCCTTCAGGGTAGAAGTAAAAGGCTTTTCTACAATGCAGTGCTTCTTTGCCTGCAGAGCCTTCTTTGTATATTCATAGTGAAGACTGTTGATCAATGCATTGTATACAACATCATAGGAATCATCCTGCAGGAAAGCTTCAAGATCTGTATACAGAGTCATACCGTACTGTTCACAGAACGGCTTTCCCTTCTCCGCATTTCTGCACCAGAGTGCTGTCGTTTCAATTCCTGCCATCTTCATGCATGCAAGCGCAGCGTGAATGATCTTGCCACTGCCGATAATACCTACCTTCATAAAAAATCCTCCGAATACTTCAACATTATATAAGACATTTGATGCTTTTTCTCTTACCCGATATGGCATAATGTACAGGAGATTACAGATATGACAAAAACAAGAGAAACCATTGCTCTGGAAGAAGCATTAAAGGAACAGAGCAGAAGTAAAAGAGAATACGGATGTACGGAAGTTACAATCGGTTTTCATCGTGATAATCATGGTGATGAGATCGCTGACTACATGTCCATGGACAGCACCGGGACCTTCCGCTGCTATGAGCTTAAGGTAAGTCTTGCAGATCTGGCTTCTGACAACAAACTGTCATGGTATGGGGATTATAACTATCTGGTTGTATCCGAGCCTCTGTATGCCCGCAATCCTGCCTGGGGGAACTATATTCCGCCATACGTAGGTATTCTTTCCGGCACCAGACTGCAGGTCAGAAGAAAGGCTAAGAAGAAGGAAATCAGTGAAGAACAGAGAAACATGTTAAGGGATTCCCTGATCCGTTCGCTTTACTGGAAGATGGACCTCTACAGCAATGCGGATAATCTGGATGAGCATAAGAGCCTGCAGAAACAGCTGGAGGAAAAGCAGAATGAACTGCTGGAGGTACAGCGTGCAGTGGAGCGTATGACATGGACCTACAATGATTATGAGACATGGTACAGACGCAACCATCAGAAGCCTTCGTTTACCATCGAACAGCAGGCAAAGCTGGAACGTGCGGAATACAGTCTGAGAAGCAGGCAGGCATATACATGGAAGATGCAGGATGGTCATCCGGTATGTCCAAGATGCAGTACTGCTGCGATTGATGATCAGGAAAGTGCATACTGCCCGCATTGCGGTGCGGATCTGAGAAGCTTATGAGTACATATCTCTTTGCCATCACTCAGGCGATCAGATACTTCCCTGTCGCAGCCTTGTTCATTACCATCCCCTTTGTCATCTATAAATACAGAAAGTATGGTTCCATACCTCTTCTTTACTTCCTGTTTGTATATCTCTTCATTTTCTATATCATGTGTGTCTTCAGCCTGATTATCCTGCCCCTGCCGGATCGTCTGGAAGTTGCCGCGCGCACGTCGAAGTTCTTTAATCTCAGACCATTTGATTATGTAGAAGATGTACTGATCTCAACACCTCCCGATCTGCACAATCCCAACTCTCTGGTCGCCTTCATTATGAACAACCGCTGGCTGGAGCCTTTGTTCAATATTCTGATGCTGGTGCCGTTTGGGATCTATGTACGTTACTACAAACGCTGGTCCTGGCATAAGACTTTGCGCTTTTCCTTCTACTTATCACTGTTCTGTGAACTGACACAGCTAAGCGGCCTGTATCTGATCTATCCCCGTCCCTATCGTCTGTTTGATGTCAATGACCTCATCGACAATACTGCCGGCGGTATGCTCGGCTATCTCATCGCCCCGCTGTTTATGCATTTCCTGCCCACCCGTGAGCGTATTGACCGAAGTGCAATCATCAACGGTTCCGTAGCCGGCTTCGGACGCAGATTCACCGCTTTCTTCATTGATGCTGTCTTTGTCAGTGTAGCCTGCGGTATTATCTTTGCCTTACTGCCTTTCAGATACTATTCTCTGCAGGGAATTGCAGCAGCGATTGCCATGACTGCAGTCATTTATCTGAGTCATGGTTCTTCCATAGGCAAAGCCATCGTCACTCTGAAGATTGTGGATACACGTACAGGTGAAACGCCTGCATTGCTTACACTGTTTGCACGTGAACTGATTGTATGGGCATGGTTCTACGGTACCCTCGTATATGGTTCTCCTGTACAGGCCTTCCTGCCTGACAGCTCTATCCTGCCATATTACTTCGTTGTTTATTTTGTATCCTGTCTGGTTCTGATCTATGACCTGCTGAAATCACGTCATCGTGATGATAAACAGTTCTCCTTTGAAGAACGTCTTCATATCGCCAACATTCCTGTATTGAAGGAACGTGCGCTTAAGCAGATGAAACCGAAGTGGACAGGCAGAGATACGGTCGAGCTGATCGTGACATTGGTGCTGACAGTTGTGATCTATCTTGGTGTACCGATGTTAACAGGTATCTTCGAGATTATTCCGACACTGATCGTCAACCCGCTCATGTGTGCCATTGTCGGCTACCGCTGGACACGTCGTGCATATCCATCTCTGGAGATGGTGCTGTTTGTACCGCTGCTGTATGTCACGGTTATCCTGTCCAGCTACAGTCAGACCAGATTCTTCTATATGATGTTCTATGAATTCATAGCTCTGATCGGAGCTATGATTGCATCAATCAAACTAAGACGAACTAAATAACTGCAAGCAGGCAGTACCTGAAATTACGGGTCTGCCTGCTTTTCATATGAGTTCTGTGATGTGATGAAGCTGTTCCTGCATGATTTCCTTCATATACGCATAGGCTGTATCTCCTGTACAGTGACCGGTATAGAAGATGGTATGCATCCTGGATAGTTCCTCTGCTGTCTTCCTGATTGTATCAATATCTTCATCGGTATATGCCTGTTTCTGCATATGAAAGCCGCTGATCACTGTATCGGGATCACAATGATAGAGTTCACGGAAACGATCCAGGATATTCAGAATGCCGTTATGAGCACAGCCTGAGATCAGTGTATATGTATCCTTCTCTCTGATCACCAGACATTGTTCATGATCAAAGGGATCCTGCAGGAAGGTACTGCCGATGCGTTTACACAACGTACGATTGCCTGAAGGCCATCTTCGTCTGCCGGTGATATTGGTAAACAAAGACAGTTCTTCGTCGATCGTCATAGCCCCTGCCACGGGGATCAGCTGTTTCAGCTTTATGATCGCAGGATCAATACCGATATACTTATCGCCTTCAGGTTTGCGATGATAGAAGCAGCCATCCGCATTTGTACGCACGTAGATCTTTGCCCTCTTATTCTTCTGTACAAAAGACATGACCCCGCCGGTATGGTCGTAGTGACCATGGCTGAGTACGACGGTATCAATACAGGAAAGATCAATTCCTGCATGCTCTGCGTTCTCCCAGGTTAATGCAGAGGCACCGGTATCCGCAAGGATATGATGATGTTCTGTTTCAATATATAAAGACAATCCGTGTTCACACTGATACCCGTTGCTGTTCAGAGTATCTTCCATCAGTACATGTATTTTCATAGTTCTATTATCACTGATTCCTGTATGCTCTTCATAGTACAATATGCAAAAGAGGAAACACTTATGAATCAGGAATATCTAAACAGAATTCAATGGTACACCAATGCCCGTTTCGGCATGTTCATCCACTGGGGTGCGTACGCTGTCCCTGCCCGCGGTGAGTGGGTACGTTCCAATGAAGAACTCTCTGTCGAGGATTATCAGCCTTCTGTCGATGCTTTCCATCCGGATGCTTATGATCCAAAGGCATGGGCGAAAGCAGCGAAGAAAGCTGGCATGAAATATGCAGTCATGACTGCCAAGCATCATGATGGCTACTGCATGTTTGACACAAAGACAACGGACTATTCTTCCATGCATTACTGTCATCGTGACTTCATCAGGGAATATATCGAAGCATTCAGAAATGAAGGCTTAAAGGTTGGTCTTTACTACTCACTGATTGACTGGCATCATCCGGATTTCCCGCATTATGGAGACCGTCATCATCCTGAGCGTAATAATGTGAAGTGGAAGGATGCTGTTCATCACTTTGATACATATCTGGATTACATGTTCGAACAGGTCAGAGAGTTATGTACAAACTACGGTACCATCGATATCCTGTGGACAGATTTTTCCTATGACGACATGACAACAGAGAAATGGCGCGGTACAGAGCTGGTAAAGATGATCCGTTCATTACAGCCGGATATCATTCTCAACAACAGAATTGAAGTCAGCGGTGAAGGCTTCGGTTCCCTGCTGGACGAAGAACCTCGTATTACTTCCGGTGATTTCGTTTCCCCGGAGCAGATCATTCCCCCTGCCGGTATCCGCAATGTCCGCAATGAACCGGTAGCCTGGGAAGCCTGTGTTACGATGAATGGAAGCTGGGGTTATACCCGTGAGGATCATTGGTTCAAAAACAGCAGAATGTGCATCCGCAAGCTGGTGGAGTGTGTATCCAAAGGCGGCAATCTTCTTCTCAATGTCGGACCGGATGAACATGGATGTATCCCGGAAGAATCATTGCACATACTGGCTGAGATCGGTGAATGGATGGATCGTAACAGTGCTTCTGTCTATGACTGTACCTTCAGCGGTATGAATAAGCCGGAGAATGGGCGTATTACCCGCAATGGCAAACATCTGTACTATCACATCATGGATGCACCGATCGGCTATATTCCTTTAGAAGGAATCAAAGCCGAAGAGATTGATCATATGACCTTACTGCATGATCAGCGTGAGCTGAAGATTGCAAAGACATGGATCACGGATAACTATCCGGATGTTGTCTTTGTCTCCCTTGGACCGGATCCTCTGCTTCCTGATGAAACAGACACGGTCATTGAAGTAATACTCAAATAACAGAAAAAGGAATCTCGGTGATGAGCCGGGATTCCTTTTCGTTTTGCTTTCAGTGATGATTACTTAGCAGCATTTGCACCGGCGATACGGCCGAATACAACTGTATCGTCTACTGCGTTACCACCAACACGGTTACCGCCGTGGATACCGCCGCAAACTTCACCAGCTGCGAACAGGCCTTCGATGATGTTGCCATCAGCGCCGATTACATGAGTTTCTGTGTCAATTTCTACACCACCCATTGTATGGTGAGCAGAAGGAACACGCTTAGCAGCGAAGAACGGACCTTCAGTGATCTTTGCAACGAGCAGAGTTCTGCCTGTCAGTGTATCTTCACCCTTATCAACGAAGTCGTTGTATTCGTTGACTGTAGCTACCAGAGTTTCTGCAGGAACTTCGATCATTTCTGCGAGTTCTTCCAGAGTATCAGCTCTGTAGAGGTAGCCGCCCTTGATGTATTCTTCAGCTGTTACTCCGTAAGGATCGAAGTTTGTAGCATCATGAATCATCCAGTAGTAGCCGCCTGTCTGCTGTGTAACAGCGTTGCACATAACGTCACGTCTGCCATCTTCCTTAACGAAACGGAGACCTTCCTGGTTAACGAAGATAACTTCATCGGAGTTACGGCCCTTGTAAGGGATAACACCCTTTGTGGAACCTGTGAATGCATTACCCAGGTGCAGGAGCTGGAGCTGATCCATATCAACGAAGTTAGCGTCGATTTCCTGAGCCATGATAATACCATCACCAGTAATAGCCTTCAGGTTTGTTGTCTGTACGGAAGGACCCAGGTTTGTCCACTTTTCGCCTTCGCAGTACTTCTGACGCAGTTCAACGTTACCAGCGAAACCACCAGTAGCCAGAACTACACCCTTGTTAGCCTTAGCTGTGATTGTGTTGCCTGCTGTATCTGTAGCTGTAACACCAACAACCTTGTCACCTTCTGTGATGAAGTGTTCAGCAGCTGTTTCAGTCAGAATTTCAACAGTGTCATACTTGGACAGTGTATCTACATATGCTTCGATGAAGCCGGAGCCGTTGGGCTTAACAGCACCATGAGTTCTCTGATACAGAGAGCCGGCACCCTGAGTTACCTTATCCTGGAATTCAACACCCAGAGACTTAACCCATTCATAGCCTTCGAATGCATTGTCGCACATCTGACGAACCAGAGTCAGGTTAGCAACCTTATCACCGGAGTTCCATGTCTGCAGAGCAAACCATGCAGGGGAGTCGAACAGACCAACAGAGCCTGCAGCCTTCCATGCTTCATAGTCAGCCTTTACATCATCCATGATCTGCTTGTGTTCATCAGATACAGGTTCAGCAGAGATTGCAGCTTCGAGGCTGGCTGTAACTGCTTCGGACATTTCAACAACGGACTGTAATTCTGTATCAGGTGTGTTGTAGATACCGCCGAATACTGTCAGGTTACCGCCGAGGAACGGAGCCTTTTCGAGTACGAGAACTGTAGCACCTGTTTCAGCTGCGGAAATAGCAGCTGCCAGACCAGCACCGCCGCCGCCAACTACGACAACGTCTGCTTCCTTAGTGATTTCCTGAGGAGCCACAACTTCCTTTTCAGCAGGAACCTTCAGCGGATCTACGTCAGCACCGGAGTTAACCAGAGCGTCTGTAACAGCGCCGATGATACCGTTGGAAGATGTGGAAGCACCGGAGACTGTATCAACAGCCAGAGACTGTTCTTCCAGAATTTCAGATGTTACTGTGTCCCATGCAGCATCGAACAGGACAGGTGTTTCATTCTGAGAAACCAGATCGATTGCTTCAATCTTGGAGTCGCTTACTGTAACACTGACAGTAATTGTGGATGTGTTACCATAAGCCGAACCTTCATAAGTACCGGGTGTAAAAGAAACAGCAGCTGCTTCTTCACCATTTGCTTCTGCCAGAGCAGCCTTGACTGCTGTCTTGACAGCTGTGGATGTAACTGTAGCACCGGAGACACCATCAATGTCTGCGGAACCGGCATCGAGTACCTGCTGCTTCAGTGTTTCCAGAGCAGCACCACCGACAGCGGGTGTTTCGTCCTTACCTTCGAGAACAACATCAGTGATCTTGCCGTCAGTAAGTGTCAGAGTAACGGAGACTTCGCCACCGAAACCCTGTGCGGTTTTTGTGACTGTAACGCTCTTAGCTTCAGATGCAGGTGCGGAAGCACATGCAGCCAGAGAAACAGCCATAAAACCTGCTAAAACAGATTTCAGAATCTTCTTCATTTATCTTTCCTCCTGCATGCACTATATCATCTGCCAAAAGTACCGTAAATAAATAAGCATCTTAATTGTCATAAAATTCACAAACTGAAAATATCACAGTATTTACGTCGATATTTTTCAGAAAAAGAAAAGCATGTACAGAAAAAGGAACATACATTTTCACTGTATATTCCTTTGCTTTTTCATATAAATCAGATCAGTCCGTAATGCTTCATGGCATAGGCAATGCCATCTTCATCTACAGATAATGTCACAAATTCCGCCAGTTCCTTGAGCTGCTGAGAAGAAGCACCCATAGCAATACCATGACCGCAGGCAAGCATCATTTCCGCATCATTCATGGAATCACCGAAGCCGTAGGAGTTCTCACGTTTGCCGCCATAGAGTTCCAGGATCTTTGTAACAGCGCTGCCCTTAGATACGCCCTTAGGATTGATCTCACCATAGATCACTCCACTTGCATCCACGGCATAGCCCATACTCTTCCATACAGCTGAAGCAGGCAGATCATTTTCAACAAAGGCATTCATCACAAGCTGATTGGGGAAGTAGACATCAAACTTCAGTACCTCTTCACCCTGATAACTGTCCAGCGGCTTGATGCCGTAGATCGCCAGTACTTCCTCCGCACTGTGTCCGCCCATTCTGCCGTATCCGATCATACGTTCATATGCGTCCGGATCTGCGTAGCCGTAGTCCTTTGTAAACAGCACAATCCCGCAGCCTGCTTTGAGCAGGGTATCCCGCATATGTTTAACATCTTCTTCCGGAAAAGAGAACAGCATAGTTCCGAAACGTTCGGTTTCAATACCGGCACCGGTTGTAAAGATGGTTCCTTCCATCTTCGGACAGTCGAATCCTTTCGCAGATGACAGTGTTCTGCCGGTGCATAAGAAGGCATGATCCCCATTCTGTGTACACTGTTCAATCGCCTTCCATGCGCTTTCAGGTACAACGTTGCTAGGGCCAACCAGAGTACCATCAATATCAAAGAATAAGAAACGATCCATATGTTTACTCCTCTATAATACCGTAGTGAATCATAGCTTTCGCCAGACCATCACGGTCAATATCATCTGTTACATATTCTGCCATTGCCTTTAAAGCAGGAGCACCATTGCCCATGGCAATGCCATGACCGCAGGCTTTGATCATGGAAGAATCATTCATGGAATCACCGAAGGCATAGGTATTCTTACGGTCTACACCCAGAAGATCCGCAACCATCAAAGCACGGTTTCCCTTGGTCATCCCCTTCAGGGTAATCTCACCGGCTGTACCGCCATTGCGGCCATAGGAAGCTGTTGTAGAGATAAACTCCAGCGCAGGATCGAGATGTTTCAGCCATTCTGCTTCATCCTCAGGACGATCGAAGGAGATATCGATTTCCAGGATCGGTTCGTCGACATAGTCTTCGATTCTGTCCATTGTCGCAAACTTCGTACCGCCGCTTTCGGCAATACGCTGATTGATAGAGCTGATATAGCCTTCCATCAGATCATACTGACCCTTGGAGGCATAGCAGGCATACATGGCGCACATCAGAAGATCACCATGGTATTCCTCAATGACCTGCGGAATCAGACGATGCAGTACATCCACAGGAATCGGATCCAGTACCGGCTCCTTTCCGTTCAGTACAAAGCCGGCACCGTCAGAGAATACATAACCGTCCATTCCGATGTCGAACAGACCGCTCAGTCCGCCCAGACTGCGTCCGGAGGCAATCATGCACAGATATCCATTCTCTTTTGCTTTTCTGATCGCTTCCAGGGCTGAGGGGGAAGGCAGATGTTCACCATGGACACTGTCAACCAGTGTGCCATCAATATCAAAGTAGAGTATTCCCTTCATGTCTTTCTCTCCTATATGAATTACCAGCGTGGATCCTTGCGGTTAGGTACCCAGTCACATGTTTCCTGATACCATTCCAGCATTCTGACCTTCATCTTCAGAATATCTTCACTGTATGCAGGATCATCAATCACATTGACCAGTTCCTTCGGATCTTCGGCAAGATCGTACAGTTCATCCTTTTCGTACAGTCTCATGACATACTTCAGATTGCCCATACGGATCATTGTAGCTTTGGTATGTTCCGGTCCTTCGGAACACTGTGCGCTTAAGCGAGGCCAGTATTCACTGTCTTCGTTATGTCCGCGTTCCATTGCCCAGTATTCACCATGGATTCTGCCGCCTTCGGAGAATACAGCATCCTTGTGTTCATCATCTCCTGCCAAAGCATGAAGCAAAGACTTGCCAAAGTTGACATACTCTGTCTTTACACCGGTCATTTCCTCTACTGTTGCGGTCAGGTCAACCAGTTCACATAAAGCCGGAGAGATTCTCGGCTTTACCGCAAACTGTGCTGCCGGCTTGACTAAGAGCGGCACATTGACGATGCAGTCTTCAAAGCAGTTCTGCACCTTTTCAGCAATATCATAGTCACCTGTATAGTCACCATGATCAGAGAAGACAAAGATGGATGTATTGTCATACATATCATTGTCCTTCAATGCCTGCTTAAGCATGCCGAACTGATGGTCAAAGCGGGATACCATAGCCAGATATACTGCACGCATTTCAATGAAGTTCTCTTCACCCCAGTCACGCAGATTCTGTCTTGCGGCAATGGCCTTTAACATAGAAGGCTTGCCGATATCATTGGCATTCGGTCTTCTCTTTTCCACCTTTGTACGGTCAATGGAAGAATACCAGGGTTCTTCACATGCGTACGGGGGATGGGGATAGGAAATGGTGCAGTACAGGAAGAAAGGCTTTCTGTCTGTTTCCTTTGCTTTCTCATTGATATAGGCAATTGCCTCTTCCACACACTTCCAGTCTGAAGCCGGTTTATGTGCCTGTTCTTCGGTAATCTTTCCGCGGAAGTGGGAGTAGTAGCCGGGTTCAGTATGAGGCCCACCGATGGATGGTGTATCTTCTGTCACATGCGGTTTCGGCTGATTATTTGACACCGCATCTACCAGATCCCGACCGACACCGGCAAAGTAATGATCACAGTATTCACGCTTGGATAAGTGTGCAGGCACCAGGTCATTGCGTCCGACCCAGCAAACTTCATAGCCATTGTTCTTCATAGTACGCAGGAAGTTAGGTTCATGTTCATTCTGCATATAGTGAATGGTACGGTGCCCGGTTGTATGACAGTACTGACCTGTCATAAAGGAACATCTGGAAGGTACACATACCGGATTCTGGCTGTATGCATTCTCAAAGGACACACCTTCTTCCAGAATACTGTCCAGGTTCGGTGTAATGCTTGCTTCACAGCCTAAATGATGCAGGGAATCAGAACGCATCTGGTCTGCTACGAAATAGATAATGTCAGGTTTTCTGTTCATACTGTTTCTCCCTTGTTGAAGATTGTCATGTTCTATTCTAGCAGTAATTTATCAGGGTTGTCTTTGTGTGAATCCATATAGGGTAGAACAAAAAGTCACCTTCGGTGACTGTTTAAAACCAGTGAGTGCAGATTTCTAATGATCTGCGCTCTTTTAGTATAATTTCGGTATGGATGAATCTCTGTATACCGAATATCCGGATCATGGTGTTTATGACTGCGATCA
>JAZUHS010000015.1:0-21036 GCA_045641845.1 Bulleidia sp.
CCTCTTGTATAAGGATGCATCGGCTTCAGGAAGATTGTGTTAACGTCAGCGATTTCTACTACCTTACCTGCATACATAACCATTACGCGGTCAGCCATTTCAGCGATAACGGAAAGGTCATGTGTAATGAAGATAATGGAAGTATCCATTTCATGCTTCAGGTTGTTCATGAGGTCGAGAACCTGAGCCTGGATAGTAACGTCCAGAGCAGTTGTAGGTTCATCGGCAATCAGAAGCTTAGGATTGCAGGCAAGAGCCATGGCAATCATTACACGCTGTCTCATACCACCGGACAGTTCGAACGGATACATGTCAACAACGCGTTCAGGGTTAGGAATACGTACACGGTCAAGAGCCGCAATGGATTCCTGACGAGCCTGTTCCTTTGTCAGGCCTCTGTGCAGAATCAGTACTTCAGAGATCTGATCAACAATTCTGAAGATCGGATTCAAGGAAGTCATAGGTTCCTGGAAGATGTAAGCAACCTTGTTGCCGCGGATCTTTCTCATTTCTGCATCAGAGATCTTCAGCATATCCTGACCATCGAGCAGAATTTCGCCGCCCTCATATCTTCCGGGAGGGCATTCTACCAGACGGGCAATAGACATACATGTGATGGACTTGCCGCAGCCGGATTCACCTACGACACCAAGAGTTTCACCCTGGTAAACTTCGAAGGATACATCGTTAACTGCCTTTACAAGACCAGCGGAGCCACGGAAATAAGTTTTCAGGTTCTTGACCTGCAGAATAGGTTCTTTTGTTTCTGTCATGTTATTTCACCTCTTATTTCTGCATCTTCGGGTCGATTGCATCACGGAGACCATCGCCGAGAATGTTAAAGCACAGGATGGAGAGGAAGATCAGGATACCGGAAGGAACCCAGTACCACCACTTCTTCTGAAGTACCTGCAGGTTTCTTGCTTCCTGAATCAGGTTGCCCCATGTAGGTGTCGGCGGGTTAACACCAAGACCAAGGAAGGACAGAGATGTTTCAGTCAGGATTACAGAAGCCATGGACAGAGTAACGTATACGATAACGTAAGCAAGTACGTTAGGGAACAGATGCTTGAAGATCTGTCTTGTGTTGGAGATACCGAGAGCACGGCATGCTTCCATATAGTCCATTTCACGCAGGGAGAGGATCTGACCTCTTACGATACGTGCGATGGAAGGCCAGGACAGAACGGACAGAATCAGAATCAGAGTTCTGATGGAGTTTCCGAATACTGCCTGAAGAGTAATACAGATCATCATGAACGGGAAGCACATGAAGATTTCGGAAATACGCATGATTACAGTATCAACGATACCGCCGAAAAAGCCGGCGATGGAACCGAGTACTACACCGATCATGCACTGCAGAGCAGTCACAGCCAGAGCAACACCCAGAGAAATACGTCCACCATAGAATGTACGAGTCAGCAGGTCACGGCCAATGTTATCTGTACCGAAGAGATGCTGTGCATTCGGAGGCAGGTTGCAGTCTTCTCTGATAACGTCAGCGATACCATAACCTGTTACCATAGGAACAATTACACACAGAGAAACGATGATGAGCAGGATAACAAGGCTTACCATAGCAAGCTTATTAGCCTTCATTCTCTTCAGTACGTTACTCCAGAAGGACTGTTCCTTATTGGACTTCATGATCTGTTCATTTCTTGTTGTCTTATCAACAGTCATTTCATCTTACCTCCTTAATCAAACTTAATACGAGGATCGGCAGCAGCGTAGAGGATATCAGCAATCAGAGTTGCACACAGTGTTGTCATTGTGAGCATTGCGTTGATACCAAGCAGCAGCGGATAGTTACGAGCTGTTACAGCTTCGATGGAAGTCTTACCAACACCGGGCAGAGAGAAGATAGTTTCTGTCATTACGGCACCGGAGATCAGACCAGGAATTCTGAAGCCGAGCAGTGTGATCAGCGGGATCATAGCATTACGGAACGCATGCTTGTAGATAACAACCTTTTCAGACAGACCCTTAGCTCTAGCTGTACGGATGTAGTCGGAACGGATGATTTCCAGCATGGAAGAACGTGTATAACGCATGAAGGACGCTGTTTCAGCAAGACCTAATACGCAGGAAGGCAGAATCAGATGGTATGCCCAGTCACCCAGCTTCTGGAAGAAGCCAGCTCTTGCCATAGCAGGAGAAGACAGACCGAATGTAGGCAGGATCTTGAGGTCAACTGCGAAGATCTTCAGCATAAGCAGACCGAAGAAGAATGTAGGCAGCGCCAGACCAGCCAGAGAGATAACTGTCAGAACGTTATCGATCAGTGTGTACTGCTTTGTAGCGGAGATAATACCGCAGGGAATACCGATCAGCATGGAGATGATCATAGCACTCAGAGCAAGAGCGAATGTGCATCCGATGTTTTCGGAGATAACAGTCATAACAGGCTTGTAGTGAATATAAGAATAACCGAAGTTACCGTGCAGGCACTGGACAAGCCAGTTATAGAACTTTTCGTAGAATGGAAGATCAGGATCAAGCTTAGCCTGCAGAGCTGCCTTCAGTTCAGGTGTCATAGTAGGGTCCATGATATTCGCTGTGATAGAACCCGGTGCCTTATCGATGATAAAGTACAGGATAAACATAATACCCAGGAATACAGGAATGATCTGAAGGAGTCGTCTGATAATATAGTTTTTCATTTTGAATCGCACCCCTTTCCTTGGCGAATCACGTTATTGTCTTTCCGACAATGTGAACTTATTCGTTGGTTTCTGTGAAGCTAATGTTTTTTGAAGCTAGGTAAATCTATTAGAGCAAACAAATCGGCAGTGTTTGACCCATCCTGAGCACTGCACTGCCGATCTGTTTTAGTTTACTCGTTTATTGCGAGAAGCAATTAGTCGAGAGTGATGTTGGAGATGATGAAGTGGTTAGCGAAGGAAGCGAAGGAGTTCACAGCTTCGAAGCCGTGTACTCTGTCGTTAATGCCCCAGATTTCAGATCTGTAAGCAATGATCTTAACCGGAACATCTTCCAGCATGATTGTTGCCCATTCCTTATAGTAGTCAGCTCTCTTAGCCTGGTCGAATTCTTCCTTACCGAGCTTAATGAGTTCCTGAGCACGAGGGTTGTTCCAACCGGAAGCGCAGAAGCCGCCCTGACGGTAAGCATCGTAGTCGAACAGACCGCCTGTAGGATCGGGATCGAGGCCCAGAGAGAAGCCCATTGTGTAGATAGCGAATGTTCTTTCAGCAGGATCTGTATCGTTAACCATAGTAGCTACAGTGTTGAAGTCATGCTGCTTGATGTGCAGGTTAACACCGATCTGCTTCTAGGAGTCGAATGCCATACCGGACAGTGTCTGAGGCCATGTGGAGTCTGTGTAAACGAGCCAGTCGAGATCCATTGTAACGCCATCCTTAGCACGAACCTGAACAGTTGTACCATCGTCAGCCTTTTCTTCTACACGGTCAGTCCAACCAGCAGCGTCGAGCATAGCGTTAGCCTTTTCGATGTCGAATGCATATTCATTCAGTTCACCATCAGGGTAAGCCCAAGATACGGGAGACAGCGGAGCCATACCGAGGGATACGAGCTGATCAGAGCCGTATTCCTGAGTGAGGAATGTCTTTCTGTCGAGAGCATAGAGCAGAGCCTGACGAACTTCTGTCTGACCCAGCTGAGGCAGTGTTGTGTTGAAGCACATGAATGTGTAACCGTTACCGAGGTAGGACTTCAGGTGAGCGATACCCTGCATGGATTCGATTTCCTGAACGTTTTCAGCCTTAGCAGCGGGCATGCACATATCGATTTCCTGAGCAGCCAGAGCGGACAGTACTGTATCGTCGGAGATTTCGAGCATTTCGATACCGTCGATCTTAGCAGCGAATTCAGGATCCCAGTAGTTCTGGTTCTTTTCGAGAGTTACATACTGCTTGTTAGCATAACCTGTCAGAACGAAGGGGCCGGAACCGAACGGAGCGTTGTTCAGAGCAGCCAGTTCTTCGAAGGAGCTGTGAGCATAGTAGTCCTTGGACAGGATACCATATGTGAAGTCGGAGATGTTTGCAGGAGAAGCATAAGCCATTGTGAATGCTACTGTCTTTTCATCGATAACTTCGATGTTAGCAATGTCAGCGCCTACTGCAGAACGAGGACCAGCATAGTCAGGTTCCTTGATTGTGTTGAATGTGAAGGCAACGTCTTCTGCTGTTACAGGAGTGCCATCAGAGAATGCAACACCATCCTTCAGTGTGAATGTGTAAGTCAGCTTGTCTTCGGACAGTTCCCAGTCAGCGATGAGCGGAACATAAGCACCGGAAGGATCAGCTGTTACCAGAGCTTCCTGTGTCAGAGTTACGACATAGTTATCGTAAACTGTATCGGAGATAATGGAGTTGAATGTACCCTTGATACCGGACAGACCGTATCTCAGGATCTTGTCGCCACCAGCTGCTGTGGAGCCACTTTCATTGGATGCGGAAGAGCATCCTGCCAGAGAAAGTGCCAGAATAGCAGTGAGGGCTGTACTAGTAAACTTTTTCATTTAAGTTTCCCCTCTCTAGAACGTATTCGTTCTGTATAGTTTGAGATTATAAGCATTCATTTTTATGTAGGCAAATGTTTTTTCGGAAATAATAGGAAATTCAACTTCTTTTTATGAAAGTTATGAAAATTGTTTCTTGCATAATTTTTCAGCAGAATGATATGTTTGCACATCATGAACAATATTCATTGTTTTGCTACATTTGTACTCAGATTGAAAACAAAGTACTTTTATGAACAAAAAAGAGAAGATGCACGCTTTGTACATCTTCTCCGTTTAAATATTCTGAATCTGCGAAAAATCAGAACTCGCAGCCAGCCATTGTCTTCTTCAGAACTTCTGCGGAAGATATAAGCTGTTCACGTTCAGTTTCGGACAGAGCAACAGGTACGAGTGTTTCAACACCGTGACGGCCGATGATTGCAGGTACAGCCAGAGCAACATCGGAGATACCATATTCGCCCTTCAGTACGCAGGATACAGGCAGGACGGACTTTTCATCATGCATGATCGCTGTGCAGATTCTGCGAACTGCCATAGCGATACCATAGTATGTAGCTCTCTTCTTTTCGATGATTACATAAGCACTGTTCTTAACGTCATCAGCGATTTCCTTTTCAGCAACTTCGAGGTCGATGTCGCCCATGCCTCTTAATGCGAAGAAGTCAGGCAGCGGAACGCCGGAAACGTTAGCGTTGGACCAAGCAACGATTTCGGAGTCACCGTGTTCACCGATAACGTTAGCATGTACGGAACGAGAGTCTACATCGAGCTTCATGGAGAGCAGGTAACGCAGACGAGCTGTATCCAGAACTGTACCGGAACCGAATACTCTGCCTTCAGGCATACCGGATGTCTTTGCAGCAACGTATGTGAGGATGTCTACAGGGTTAGCTACAACGAGCATTACACCTTCGCACTTAGCAGCCTTGATGGAGGGCATGATTGTGCCGAAGATTGCGATGTTCTTCTTGATGAGGTCAAGTCTTGTTTCACCGGGCTTCTGAGCAGCACCAGCTGTTACAACGATGATAGCAGCATCGCTGCAGTCGCTGTAATCACCGGCATAGACCTTCATAGGGTTGGAAACGGAAGTACCGTGAGCGATATCCATTGCTTCACCTTCAGCCTTGTCCTTCATTACATCGATCAGAACCATTTCTGTGAACAGACCGCTCTGCATCAGAGCGAATGCGCTGGCGGATCCGACGAAGCCGCATCCAACTACAGCAACTTTACGTAAATTGACAGTCATTGTTTTTTTCTCCTTATCCAATGTTAAATACAGTACGCAACACTGTAAATCTATTATACCAACAAACAAGTGAATGTTTTTGCAAACGCACAAATATTTACATCAATTATCTAAAAAATACCTTCTTTCATTTTCATTTTCATTTTCAGAAAAAGACAGACCATTCAGGTCTGTCTTCGGCTGATTACTTATTTACGGATAATTCCGCTTCCACAAGTCTGCGGATTTCTTCTACAGATAAACCCTTCTCACGGGCAATTGCCGCAAGATCTTCGAATTCCAGTTTCTCGCGGACTGTACCGAAACCGGTGGAACGCTTTCTACGAACGGAACCCAGGGATGTTTCCTCCCTGAACACTTCACGCTTAAGAGCATGACGGCGGCATGTGTAATCACGGATACCAAGAGTTGTCAGATGCTTGAACATCAGAGCAATCATCTTATCCTTATCGCTTGTTCTGCACATGCAGGTAAAGACGATACCGGGACGGTTCTTCTTCATATGCACTGCCGTAGTATAAACATCCAGTGCTCCTGCTGCAAACAGTTCATCTACAGCAAAGCCTACTGCTTCAGCGGAGATATCATCCAGGTTGCATACCAGTTCTGTTACTTCGCCATCATCTTCTGTTTCACCAAGGAATGCTCTTACGCAATTGGCAGCTTCGAAATCCTTCTTGCCCATACCATAGCCGATCTTTTCTGTAACCATGACCGGCATGGATTCAAAGGACTGTACGAAATGCTTCAGCAGTGCTGCACCTGTAGGTGTGCACAGTTCTCCCTGCATTCTGCCGCTGTAGGAAGGGATTCCTCTGAGCAGATATGCTGTAGCAGGTGCCGGTACAGGCAGAATGCCATGTGCACAGCGAACCATGCCATTGCCTACAGCTACAGGGGAAGCATATACACGTTCAACATCCAGCCATTCCATCAGTGTGCATACAGCAACAACATCAGCGACCGCATCCATTGTACCTACTTCATGGAAATGCACCTGATCTACAGGCATGTTATGCGCATGGCTTTCAGCTTCTGCAATCAGCTGGTATACAGCTTCTGCATTTCTGCGTACCTGATCGGAAATGTTCAGGTGTGCAAGAATGTGCTGAACACCATGCATACCACCGAGATGGTGATGACCATGACCGTGATCGTGTTCATGTCCCAGGGATGTCAGACTGACTTCGGGAGCATACTGTGTGAGAATTTCTCTGACATGTTCTTCCGCATGAGCACCATGATCGTGATCATATACATACTTCAGTGTACCTTCTTCACAATTCAGGGATACTTCAGAAATATCATGGATACCCTTGATCTTCTCCAGCACTTCTTCACCCTTTGCGGATGTCAGACCTTCCAGACGGAACGCATACAGTGCAGGGTGTGCATGGTCATGATGATGGCCGTGTTCATGATCATGATGATGTTCATGATGGTGATCGTGTTCATGATCGTGGTGATGCTCGTGATGGTGATCATGGTCATGCTCATCATGATGATGTTCATGATGATGCTCGTGACCAAGTGATACCAGTTCTACACCGGCAAAGTCTGCCAGAATTTCTCTGATATGTTCTTCTGCATGATCATTGTGATCATGATCATATGAATAACGGAGAACCCCTTCAGACAGTGTCACATCAGAAATATCATGAATATGACTGATACGATGCTGCAGTTCATGCGCATCCTCAGTCTTCAGATTTTCCAGACGGTATACGAATACGGCATTGTGAGCATGGTCATGATGGTGCTCATGGTGATGGTCGTGATGATGATGCTCATCATGACTCTCCTCTTCTTCACCGTTGATCTTAACCGTTACATGTGTTCCGGTAATACCGCATTTCACACTGGTTTCGGTGCTGAACGTTACGCCTTCAAGTCCGATACTGTTCATGTGATCAATAAACTTCTTCTGATCAACCAGTTCGCTCAGAGCTGCTGTCAGCATGTCACCAGCCGCGCCCATGCGGCATTCCAGATATAGTGTCTTCATGGATTCTCCTTTTTACTGCGTAATACTTACTTTTTAATACTTAATGAATGAACTCAGTCTTCCAGAGCTGCTGCGCACTTTTCCAGCCAGGATCTGATTTCAATATGCTGAGGGCACTGAATTTCACACTGACCGCACTGAATGCATTCAGATGCAAGAGCATGACCGTTGCCTACAGCATTTGCATAACGCTTCTTTGCGCTTTCCTTCTGACCATAGATCAGATTCCAGTTCATTGCAGAGAAGATGTTGGGGATATTGATCTGCATCGGGCAGCCGCCTGTGCAGTACTTGCAGCCTGTGCAGGGAATCTGTTCGATACCGGCCAGGATTTCCTGAGCCTGTTCAATAACCTTCTGTTCTTCTTCAGACAGAGGCTGGAATTCTGTCATATAGGACAGGTTGTCATCCATCTGTTCGAGGTTGCTCATACCGGACAGAACCACCATTACACCCGGCAGGGAAGCAACAAAACGTACAGCCCAGGATGCCAGGGATACGTTGGGATTTGCTGCTTTCAGGAGATCAGCAACAGGCTTCGGAGGGTTAGCAAGTGTGCCGCCCTTGATCGGTTCCATAACAACGATCGGCTTGTTGTGCTTTCTTGCAACTTCATAGCAGCCTCTGGACTGAACGGAAGGGTTATTCCAGTCAGCGTAGTTGATCTGCAGCTGAACGAATTCAGCATCCGGATGCTTTGTCAGAATTTCATCCAGAACTTCAGGTGTGTCATGGAAAGAGAAGCCGTAATGCTTGATCAGACCCTTTTCCTTCTGTTCCTTAACATATTCCCAGATGTGCCAGTCTTCGAACTTCTGCATATTGCCCTTGCCCATAGCATGGAGCAGATAGAAGTCAAAGTAGCCTGCACCTGTTCTTTCCAGAGATGTCAGCAGTTCCTGCTTTGCACTTGCTTCATCAGTAACACCCTTTGCATTTACATTCAGCTTGGATGTCAGATAGTAGCCTTCACGAGCATGACGGTCTACGATTGCTGCCTTAGTAGCAACTTCAGAACCATTATAAACATACGCTGTATCGCAGTACTTCAGACCTGCGTTGAAGAAGCGATTAGCCATCTCAGCTGTCTGTTCAACGTCAATTACATCGTTTTCAACGTCTGTACGAGGCAGACGCATCAGACCAAAGCCGAGCTTGGGCATGCCTTTTACAAATTCTTCTGTGAGCATTGTTTGTTCCTCCTCAATTAATTGAACTTATTCTAACTCATAACTCCCATGATGCAAAAAAGATCAGTTACGCCAGCAGCCAATCTTTTCACATAATAAATTATGGCATCATATGAAACATAATGCGATTGTCATGCACAGAAAACAAAGTGCGGCTTTATTGTTCAAGATATTCCGCAGGAACATGCTTTACCTGCCATACACCGTTAGCACTGCGTCTGAATTCCACACCGCTGTCGTACAGTTCTTTTGCATGGACAAGAAGCACAGCCGGAGTACCATGACGCGCTCCCACTTTCAGTGCTGTTTCCGGATCTGAAGACAGATGCACAAACAGACGGCGCATCGGCTTGAGTCCTTCACGCATGATCACCGGTACGGTCGTCTCAGCCGTACCGTGATACAGATACAGCGGCGGTTCAAGGATGTCCATAGCAACATCAACAGGAATTGTATGTCCCTGGTTGGCACGGATCAGACTTTTATCTTCATTGAAGGAGAAGCGCTGCTTGTTATTGTCACGTACAATCTGTTCCATCTGTGCAAAGGCGAAACCGGGATACCTTTCCGCAATACGTTCACACAGAACCTGTGCATCCGTCCAGCCTTCATGGTCTACATCGATCTTCAGCAGTTCAGGTCTATGCCGAAGCACTTTGCTCATGAGCTTGCTGATCTTCACATTATAGTCATTCATATTCTGCTCCCCTGTACAATCCCCTTCACACTGCAGGCATGGCGGATTGTATTGATCACCCTGCGCTTATCCAGACTCCATAAGGGTGCCAGCAGCTGTTCACGATTACCATCTCCGGTCAGACGATGAATCACTACATTGCGATCCAGTATGGCAATGCATTCCGTCACGATTTCCGTATATTCCTCAAGTGACAGAATATGATATGCTTCCGGATTCTCCAGATACATTCTGCCAAGATCCGTATCCTTCAGATAATGCAGCAGCTGCAGTTTGATGCCGAAGATACCGACTTCATTTAAATGACGGATTGTCGCGTAGATCATCTGCGGTGTTTCATCAGGAAGACCGATGATCACATGCACAATGACCGGAATATCCAGTTCATGCAAACGGCGGACACAATCATCAAATACAGACAGCGGATAGCCTCTGCGCATCCACACTGCTGAAGCTTCGTGCATACTCTGCAGTCCCAGTTCAATCCAGATGAACTTCTCCGGATAGGCTCTGCGCAGACGAGCCAGCAGGTTCATTACTTCCTCACCCATACAGTCAGGACGGGTTGCAATGGAAATACCTGCAAATAAAGGATTGGATAATGCACCGCTGAAAATACGTTCCAGACAATCTGCCGGTGCATATGTATTTGTATAGGACTGGAAGTAGGCAATATAATCACCCGCTTCTGCCTGCTGATGATTGAACAGCAGTTCTTCTCTGGAAAGATCACCGCCATCAAAATGTACAGCAAAATCCCCAGATCCCCCTTCACCGCAGAAAATACAGCCGCCTTTGCCCACCGTACCATCACGATTCGGACAGGTCATACCGGCATCCAGAGCTGCTCGATACAGTTTTCTGCCGAATGTACGACGGCAATATTCAGGGAATGTATACCATGTACCTTCCATAACTCACCTCAAGAAAAAGAGAGCATCGCTCTCCTGTCAGCCAAGTCTTGTCTTGATCTCTTCCAGACCATCCAGAAGACCTTCGATTTCTGCAATCATTTCATTGACGGCAGATGCAGCCTTATTGATACGGCTCTGTGTCATCAGGTCAAAGATTGCATTATCTGCCCAGATATCACCGAATGCCATTACACCATCGAAATCAAGATCATAGCTGTCAAAACCACGGATATCACTCAGCTCCGTATTCAGCTTATACAGAGAATTGCGTGCATCTGAAATCGCACGGCTGGCATCCTTCATTTTGGATCTCTTGATCAGACTGATGAACAATCCGCCGCCCAGAATATCCAGCACACCCCAGTTTTTGGAACTGTTCAAGAGACCTGCTGCACGATCCAGATGGAACAGTGCGTCATTCGCCGCATTGATTGCTTCATCTACTTCTTTTCTCTCATCATATGCCATAACTATCTTCTCTTCTTTCTGTACGGATTCCATGCCAGCACTTCTCTTGTCGGAGAAGCAAGACTGGATACAGTAAATCCGTTCTTTTCATAAAATGCTGTCTCAGCATGATTTCCTATATATACATAGCGATACAGCATTCCATCTGCCTTCGCTTTGCAGTCATCCAGAACATATGTTCCTACTCCCCTGCGCCGATATTGCGGCAATACCAGAAGATCCTCCAGCAGTACCGTACCATCCGCCAATGGAAGCATGCATACATAAGCACAGGAGATCTCATCAATAACCACTCTCTGCATGCGTTCTCTTCTGCCCCGGATGCTCTGCTTCAGTCCCTGCAGAATCTCCTTCAGATCTGCAACGGTCGGATCTTCAAAGCGCAGGACAGTTTTACGATACAGCTCATATACAGTATCGATATCTTCATCTCTCATCGGTTCGTATACAGCCATACATTTCTCCTGTTCTGTCTCTATTCTAGCATTATTCAAAAGACAGTAGGGTCAACAAACCTTACAGGTTTATAAACTCATGAATATTTGTCTGTATATACTCTGACAAACGTGTACAATAGTACATACATATAGATTTAAGGAGTAAATCATCATGATCAGTGAAAGAATCGAAGAAATCAAGAACACAGAAAACTGTGTACTTCTCGACGTCAGAGAAGCAGACGAATATGCTGACGGTCATCTGGAAGGTGCAGTAAACGTACCCCTCAGCCAGATTGAACAGATTCCCTACATCCTCAAGGACAAGACACAGAAGATCTTCCTCTACTGCCGCAGCGGCAGACGTTCTGACGAAGCTATCCGCTTCATGAGCGTAATGGGCTACACAGATCTCGAAAACATCGGCGGTCTGAAGGAATACACAGGCGAACTGGTAAAATAATCTAAGTCAGTAAAAAAGATCTTCGGCAGGAAATCCTGTACCGAAGATCTTTTCTTATGTTATTCAATGCGGCTGAGCATGAGACGGGCATTGCGCTCTGCCATGACTTTGCCGTTTTTAATATAGGTTCTGGTAACACGAGGTGTCAGCAGACAGATCACTTCATACGAAATCGTATTCAGCTCTGCCGCCATATCTTCAAGGGCAATATGACTGCCGAAGATTTCCGCCTTAGTACCTACAGGCACAGGCTTTTCCAGACGAACCATGCACTGGTCCATGCAGATACGTCCGACAACCTCAGCCATCTGACCATCGATGTAGACCTTTCTGCCCTGGTTGGCGCGTACAAAGCCATCCGCATATCCAATCGGAAGTGTCGCAATGATTTCATCCTGCTCGGCAGTATATGTCGCACCATAACCGATTGTTTCACCGGCTTTGACACACTTGACCATGGATACCTCAGAGAACAGTGAGATTGCCTTCTGCAGTTCACCTGTATAAGGAGAAATACCATACAAGGTAATACCGACTCTGCAGGCATTGCTGAGATCATCCTTAAAGAAGATCGTTGCATCACTGTTATCACAATGGATCCACTTAAAAGGATAATCCAGTTCCTTTACTGCAGCCTCAAACATCGCAAACTGACGATCTGTAAAGACATGATCCTTTGCATCAGAGCAGCAGAAATGTGTAAAGATACCTTCCACACACGCCCCTGCCTTCACCAGCTTATGCAGTGCTTCCTTCATCGGTGCAACTGAACGGAACCCGATTCTGTTCATGCCTGTATCATAGGCAATATGCACCTTCAGTCCTTCACAGCCCTGACGAACGACTTCATCAGCCCATTCTGCAGAGTAGCCTGCACAGGCCGCATGAATCCTGATCAGTTTTCCAGTATCACAGGCATTCACCGGTCCAAGAATCAGCAGTTCCCCATCATATCCTTCATTACGGAGAATCATTGCCTCATCCAGACTGGATACTGCAATCATATCCGCACCGGCTTCAAGAACCGCTTCCTTTACCATCGCATCACCGCAGCCATAGGCATCCGCCTTCAGTACAGCAATGAACTTCTTTCCGCAGATTTCCCTGATGCGCCGAACATTATCTTCGATCGCATCCAGATTTACCTGCATCCAAGTATTTCTATACATGTATTGAACATTCCTTCCATCAGAAAATCACAGCATACATATATGCTGCATAAACACCAAAAACTCTGAACAGAATACCGATCAGACCATTAATGCTTGCGGACAGATGCATGCTTACCATAGATCCGATCAAAGACGGAATCAGGGCAGGTGCAGAGATCATCAGACCAAAGACACCCAGACCATAGGAAGCTACAGCATCACCGATGAAGATACCAATTACGGTCAATACTGCCGCAAGAATTCTGAAGCTGTCCGTCACACCTCTGCCGACCTTTCTGACAACCTGGCCTACCAGATATCCGAAGATCACAAACAGCATGGAAAATTCAACACGGATAGCACCGACAATAAAACCATAAAGAACACCTAATGCAATCGCAACCGGCACACCAGCCGCAATCGCACGAAGCAGACGCATATTCATATCACCACGATCAATATTGTAGATACGCATAGAGCACCTCCGCTACGTTTGCTATTCTAGCACAACCTGTCCCTGTCAACATGTGCCATTTCAGAGCTTAAGCAGAAATCTGATTCAGGATTCAAATACAGGGATCCTGATAATATTAGAATAATTGTTGAAAAAAGATGGTTGATTTAGAAAAACACTCATGCTATATTATGTAGGCACTTGATAGAGAAAAGTCAGGGCATGGAGGTTTAGCTCAGTTGGGAGAGCATCTGCCTTACAAGCAGAGGGTCAGCGGTTCGAGCCCGTTAACCTCCACCATTTGCCGACATAGCTCAATTGGCAGAGCAACTGATTTGTAATCAGTAGGTTGTAGGTTCGATTCCTATTGTCGGCACCATCTGTGGAGACGTAGCGAAGTGGCTAAACGCGGCAGACTGTAAATCTGCTCCCTCTGGGTTCGGTGGTTCGAAACCACCCGTCTCCACCATTTTTATTAGTAGCACTTGCGGTGCTTACTCTTGGGCATTGGGGCATAGCCAAGTGGTAAGGCAAGGGACTTTGACTCCCTCATCGTGAGTTCGAACCTCGCTGCCCCAGCCTTTACTTGCCACTGATGTCTCGGTAGCTCAGGTGGTAGAGCAACTGACTTTTAATCAGTGGGTCGAGGGTTCGATTCCCTTCCGAGACACCACCTTATGCGCGTGTAGTTCAATGGTAGAACGGCAGCCTTCCAAGCTGCATACGTGAGTTCGATTCTCATCACGCGCTCCATGCAAACCTGCCTAAGCAGGTTTTTTTCTTACCTTACCGGAGATGTTATGAATACATATAAATTAGTGAACGGGACAGTAGAAATTGATGATGATCAAATCACCGAAACAGTAGAAGACTCTGTATCGCAGATGGTCATTTTCGATGATGTCGAAATCAGCATCTACGAGCGTGACCATTACATCAAGTTTGTATACGATCTCAACAAAGACCGCCTGATCATGGAATCCGGTGAAGATACTACATGGAATGATCTTCTGAAAGCAGCAATCTTCATGCTTAACACTCTGTATACAGGCGCACGCGAGAATATCTCCATTGAAACCGCAGCGCATTTCAAGAGTGAAATCTGCCAGCTCTTCAGCAATAAAGTCGAAGTCTGGTACAGTGCCGAGCAGAACGCCGTCCCTCTTGCTGATCCCAAAGAAGAAAGAGCAATGATTGATGGCGAAAATTATGTCCGCTGGCTGATTGACTGCGACGAGAAGATCACACTGTTCACAACTGTCGAAGATATGGAACTGGATACTGTCAGAGAAGCAACTGTACGTATGATTCTGAAGATGTACGCCTTGATCATCGAGGCAGATGAAGATGCCGGCGTTGCCTTCTTCAGCAATCTCAAGGATATTCTAACCAGAAATGATGACTTCTGGGTTCCTGCCCTGGCGCTCTGAAAATGAACGAATTCACACTTTCTCAAAAAAAGTTTAAATTACCCCTTTTCATTTCCAGTACGCCATGCTATATTATGTAAGCACTTGGTAATCATCAAGTCATGGAGGTTTAGCTCAGTTGGGAGAGCATCTGCCTTACAAGCAGAGGGTCAGCGGTTCGAGCCCGTTAACCTCCACCATTTTTATGCCGACATAGCTCAATTGGCAGAGCAACTGATTTGTAATCAGTAGGTTGTAGGTTCGATTCCTATTGTCGGCACCATTTTTTTATACGGAGACGTAGCGAAGTGGCTAAACGCGGCAGACTGTAAATCTGCTCCCTCTGGGTTCGGTGGTTCGAAACCACCCGTCTCCACCATAAGAAACCGTCGAAAGACGGTTTTTTGTTATATTCTTGCATCAAAAAAAGCGACAGTTCATACTGCCGCTCTTCTTTATATACTCAGATCAGATCGAAATGCTTGAAGGCATTATAGAGACCATCATCACCTACTGCATCGGTGATATAGTCCGCAGCTTCCTTGCATTCCTTACCGCCATTGCCCATGCAGATACCAGTACCGCAGGCATTGAACATTGGGATATCACTCTTAGCATCACCGAAGGCATATGTATCTTTAGGATCTACACCCAGATGTTCCAGCAGCATATGAATTGCCGTTGCCTTTGTAACAACCTTGCTGACATCACCATAGAGCGCCTTTTCACCAGCGCCGCCCCATGTACCTACCTGCAGACCTTTGAATTCTTCCTTCGCATCCAGGTAGTCCTGATATGTTCTTAATACAAATGCCGTCTTATTTGTATCATCTCTGTACAGATTCTCATGCTCGATCCAGCCCGGCTTCAGTACAGGCTTATCTGTAGGCAGCAGTTCTGCATCCGGACCTCTCTGGTAGCGAACCTGAGAGAGCAGACACTTTTCCAGCCAGTCCTCACTGATATAGATGCCGCTGTTGCACTCAAGACGGAATGCAATTTCTCTTTCCCTGCACCATTCAACGAAATGATTGTTTTCTTCCAGCGTCAGAGGATTGTGGTACAGCACTTTACTATCCGTATCAATATAGCAGCCATTGCCACAGATGTTTCCATCCAGTTCAACCCCAAGCTGTCTGACTTCAATTTCCTTTAAGGAACAGCCTGTGCACAGGTATACCTTATTGCCCTTTGCTCTTGCCAGATTAATTGCCTCACGTGCACTCTGTGGAACATTGAACTTGTAGTCGATCAGAGTTCCGTCTACATCAAGAAAAATCACCTTCATTATTAATATCTCCTGTCTTCTACGTTAATTATACATGAAACACATTCATCATCCGACTCAGATTTCGCCACCGATGGACACTGTATAAAGCAGCTGACCCTCTTTACGATTGATCAGATAGATACGACCGATCAGATCACTCTGCACTTCAAGGCCCCGTCTGGATAGTTCGTCCAGAAAAGGCTTAATCGTATTGCGTTCCAATACCAGCGGATCATAAGTCTGATAAGTAAAGATCAGTCCTTTCTTCGATGAAGTCACGTGCTCTTCACGATTCAGTTCCAGACCAAGCTTTTCCGCTTCACTGAGAAGAATACCAAGACCAAGCTGTACATCCAGATACTCTGTATCATTCAGCATACTCTCTTTGGGAATATGTATCCCTATATAGGAGTAAGGGAACAGTGATGCCAGCATCTCCAGTTCCTCCTCATCCTGTTCATCAAGACAGGTATCCTTACCAAGATTCCAGATATTATAGGTATCAAGACCACCGGCATCCTGAACAAGACCGACATTATGTTCCATACGAATGCAGTCATCCTGGAGCCGGCGGAAACGTTCGAGTTTTTCAGATGCCAGTCTGATTTCTTCTTCCAGTTCCACAATACGTGTCTGTGTCCAGGTAATTTCATCAATGCGTTTTCCTTCATACTCTGATGCAATCAATGCCAGCGGCACATCATAGGCACGCAGAATCTGCAGGTAATAGAATGTCAGAGCATCCTTCTCACTGAGATCTCTGTAGTTGTTCTCATTCTTGCGTTCGTTCTGTACCAAGCCCAGTTTACTGTAGTAGCGGATCTTGGTATCAGGAACTCCTGTTCTTTTTGCAAACTCCTTTACTTTCATACTTTTTCCCTTCCCTTTCTCTATCCTACCGTGAATTATTCCAGGAAAGAAGCATCATACCCTGCCAATCACAAAAGAAATATGTATACTATTACATGCGTTTTTTAGAAAGAGTGAATATATGACAGAAAGTAAAAAGAACAGACTCGGCACCATGCCTATTCCAAAGCTTCTGGTTGCTATGAGTATCCCTATGATGATCTCCTTCTTCATTCAGGCGCTCTACAATATCGTAGACTCGATCTTTGTAGCACGTATCTCTGAAGAAGCTCTGACAGCTGTATCCATGGCCTTCCCAATTCAGCAGCTGATCACCGCCCTGGGTGTTGGTACCGGTGTTGCTGTCAATGCCCTGGTATCCCGCTACAATGGACAGAAACGTCCGGATCTTGCTGAAAAGATCGCCAATGTCACCGTCTTCCTGAACCTGTGCTATATCGCTCTGTTCATGATCATTGGTGCTGCATTGATCCGTCCCTACTATGAAATGCAGACAAACGTCACTGCGATCACTGAAGCCGGTGTGCAGTACCTGACGGTTGTATGCATTGTCAGTGCCGGTGCCTTCCTTGGTCAGAACTTTGAGAAGACACTGGTCGCTACCGGTCATTCCGTACTGTCCATGACTTCCATGGCAACCGGTGCAGTATTCAATATGATCTTTGACCCGCTGCTGATCTTCGGCTTAGGCCCGTTCCCCAAGATGGGTGTACAGGGTGCTGCCGTAGCAACAGTTGCCGGACAGATTGCAGCTGCGATTGTTGCCTTTACATTATTAGTAAGAAACGAAAAGAACATCCGCCTGCATCCTTCCCGTATGCTGCCGACTTTGCCGATTCTGAAGAATATTTTCTCCATCGCTCTGCCTTCCATGATCACTGTCGGTCTTGGTTCTGTCATGAGCTTTGGCATGAATCAGATTCTGCTGACCTTCTCCACAACTGCAACTGCCATCTTCGGTATCTGGCTGAAGCTGCAGAACTTTGCCTTCATGCCGATCTTCGGTATGAACAATGGTTCCGTACCGATTATCTCCTTCAACTATGGCGCCGGCAGAACCGACCGAGTACACGAAACCATCCGGATTGCCACTATGGCCGCAGTACTGCTGATGAGTGCTCTGGCCGTCATTCTGGAACTGGTTCCGGTACAGCTGCTGCAGATGTTCAATGCCAGCGAACAGATGATGGCAATGGGAAAGATCGCTTTAAGAGCAGCGGTATTCTCCCTGCCCTTCGGTGCATATACAATGATCAGTTCTTCCGCTTTCCAGGCTCTCAACCACAGCCGTTATACCCTGCTGGTTTCCATTCTGAGACAGGCTGCCCTGATTATCCCGTTAGCCTGGGTATTCTCTTTAACCGGTAACCTCTCCATGGTATGGCTGGCTATTCCTGCAACGGAAATTCTGACAGTATTTATTTCCATCTATTTCCGCAGAGTCGTCTTCGCCAATATCGATAGAAACTGATTCTCGTTTCCCATATACAAAAATAACAGGCAGTACGCTGAATATGCATGCGTGCTGCCTGTTTTCTCATTTCTTCTTTTTTCCCAGACTGCGCTTGATTGTCAGTTCCAGATGGCTCAGTTCTTTGTTGTTCAGATCCGCCTGTTTCAGAATCTCATCCTTCATTGCAATAGCGGACAGAGCTTCCTCTGCAGCCTTTGCATAATCTCTTTTATACTGATCGTTCAGCTGTTTCCAGGCAATGCCCTTCATCTGCTCAACCACTTCCTGATTCATTGTCAGCCTGCCCTGCAGCAACAGTACAGCCTGAATCGGATAGCCCGGATACCCCTGCCAGTAGGAAGCAGGATCACTGGAGGCAAAAGTGTCACCTTTCCATTTCACGGTATATGTTTTACTGCCGTCGCTGGAAGAGACTGTCGCTTCCTGTTCAGATATGACAACACGTCCATCCGCAATCGCTGTATATGCTTCCAGAATCTTTTCCTTCGGTGCTGTTTTCATAAACTGATTCCTCCAATATTAATCATAACAATCTCAGGGTTATTGAACATACGCGGCAGATCCGGATGTCCGGAAGCTAAACCTCGGGATACACAGCACTTCACGCCATTCACCTCTATCAGTCCTTCTGTATGCTTCGGAAAGAAACCTTCCTGCGGGGCATAGAGAGGACGATGCCTGAATGGTGTACGCCACTGTCCGCCATGGGCATGTCCGCTGATCACCAGATCACAGGGCAATGTGCCGAAATACTCCGTATGATTGGGGCGATGGCACAGAACGATATCATAATGACATTCCTCATCTCCCTGCATATCTTCTACACGCTGTGCTGTATAGACCGGCTGACGGCCATGGTCAGTCAGACCTGTAACACGGATCTTCTGATCATTGACCATGAAGATGTGCGATCTGTCTTCAAGCACAAATACCCCCATACGGCGCAGACGATTGCGCAGTTCATCAATCTCATGCAGGTACATGTCATGATTGCCGGAAGTAAAGCATACTGTCAAGTTCAGATGACGAAGTTCCTCAATCAGTTCAAAGGCAATCTCATAGTCACGGTCAACATCAAACAGATCTCCGGGAATCACTACAAGATCCGGCTGTTCTCTGCGCACATTTCTGATAATCATGGACTGCCTGCGGCCAAAACGACGGCAGTGCAGATCTGCAAGAATGCAGATACGCAATGATGTACGCATCTTCGCTGTCTTATAAATATGGCGTGTTACATCCATTCTGCCAAGCGGCTGACCGGCATAGATCATGATCAGCAGCACAAGCAGAAGCGGAATTGATATGTACTTCATCATATATGGAACACATGAATCAGTGCCGAGCGCGGTACATTGCGGCAGATCAGCTGTTTTTCTTCTCCTCCGCAGACAATGCGGTAGTATTCTTCTCCTGTTTCTTCGTCGATCTTCTCTACTCTGATGATCTCACCATATAAGTGACGTCCCTGATAGCGGAATTCAACGGTATCTCCTTTTCTGATCTTCTTCATGTTTTTTTACCTTTCGCGTTCCATTATAACCAACCTTGCGTACAGATGTGTATGCTATGTTATAATTCCGTACAGACAAGGAGCAACGTATGTCCGAGAAGAATACTGCTGTAAAAGAAGATAAAAGCAAATACCGTATGGCGCATGCTCTTAAGCAGTGCATGAAGACGGCGACAGTGGAAGACATCACCGTCCGTCAGATCTGCGAGGAATGCGGCATCACCAGACAGACATTCTATCGCCACTTTCAGGATAAATATGATCTGATCAACTGGTATTTCGACAGACTGCTTCTGGAATCCTTCGATCAGATGGGCAGCGGTAAAACCATTTATGAAGGACTGATCCGCAAGTTTGACTATATCCGTGAAGAAGCACTGTTCTTCTCCGTAGGCTTCCGCAATGATGATCAGAACAGTCTGAGAGATCATGACTTTCAGATGATCCTGGATTTCTACCGCAGACTCATTCAGGACAAGACAGGCACACCTGTTCCCGCTGACATTGATCCGGTTCTGGAAATGTACTGTCAGGCCTCTGTCTATATGACAGTTAAGTGGGTGCTTGGCAATATGCCTCAAAGTTCGATGGAACTGGCGGATATTATGATTGATGCGATGCCGGCAAAGCTTCGTGAGCTGTTTGAACAGCTGCATATTCTGGCTGAATAAATCATCGGGAAAGTTACAGATAATGTACTGTGTAACTTTCTTTTTTCATGTGAAGAAAATATCATATTGATATAGGCGGTATACCGCGATAAGGAGATATATATCATGGCTAACAGAATTTCACTGAATGGCACTTCCTACCATGGTTTCGGCGCAATCAAGGAGATCGTCGCTGAATTCAAGGCAAACAACTTCACTAAGGCATTCGTTGCAACTGACCCTGATCTGATCAAGTTCGGCGTAACAGCTAAGGTTACAGACCTGCTCGACGAAGCAAACATC
>JAZUHS010000016.1:0-25329 GCA_045641845.1 Bulleidia sp.
TATGATGGGCGAGGAAGTGCCGGAAGACGGCATGATCGAAATCATCGAAGAGGAAGGAGCTGAGAACTGATATGTTTGAAAACATCAGATTATCATTCCGCGGTATCCTTTCGCATAAGATGCGTTCCTTCCTGACCATGCTGGGTATTATCATCGGTATCGCAGCTATCATTGCCATTGTTTCTACAATCAAGGGAACCAATGATCAGATTGAAAAGAACCTGATCGGTTCCGGTGAGAATAACGTCAATATCATGGTCAGTCAGAGTGACTGGTCCTATGACATGAGCATGGGTGTTCCCCAGGGCTTCAGTGTCATCAGTGAAGATACACGTACTGCTCTTGGCAATATCGAACATGTCGAAGGTGTTACCCTGTATCGTCAGCGTGAAGAGTATGAAGGCATCTATCATCTCAACACAACGATCTCCGGTGCCCGTACCATCGGCATCGATACAGACTATCTTGAAACCAAGGGTCTGATGGTCAGAGAAGGCAGAGGTATTTCCCAGCATGACCGTGATACCTTCATGCGTGCAGCATTGCTGGATGAAACATGTGCTTCCCAGCTGTTCGGCGGGGAAGATCCGGTAGGCAAGACCATCGAAATCCGCAGAATGCCGTTTACAGTTGTCGGTGTTGTATGCGAAAAGGAAGCATTTGAACCTGTCATTGAAAGCATGGAAGACTACTATACCTACTACCGTCAGGAAGCAGGTGCGGTATATATTCCTGATACGGTATGGCCTGTCATCTATCAGTATGATGAACCGCAGAATGTTCTGTTAAGAGCAGACAGCACCAGTGCCATGACAAAGATCGGTGCGGAAGCAGAAGACATTCTCAACAGTACTGTTACAAGCAATGACAATACGTATCGTTATAAAGCACAGGATCTGATGCAGCAGGCAAAGGAAATCCAGCAGCTGTCACAGGCAACCAATACCATGCTGATATGGATTGCCGGTATTTCCCTGTTAGTCGGCGGTATCGGTGTCATGAACATCATGCTTGTATCCGTTACCGAACGTACAAGTGAAATCGGTCTGAAGAAGGCCATCGGTGCCCGCAAGCGTGCAATCCTTGGTCAGTTTTTGACCGAAGCAGTCGTACTGACTTCCATCGGCGGCATCTTCGGTGTCATCACCGGTGTGATTCTGGCGGAACTGATATCGAGGTTCAACGGAACACCGGTATCAATCAGTGCGGAAGCAGCTCTGTTCTCTGTCGTCTTCTCCATGGCCATCGGTATCATCTTCGGTCTTCTGCCTTCCATCAAGGCCGCAAATCTCGATCCGATCGAAGCTCTGCGCAGAGAATAAATACTTGTTCAAAAGGCAATGTCATCCGGCATTGCTTTTTGTTATGATGAATCTGCGTATTTACCGGAGGTACAGGTATGAGTGAGTTTTCCGAACTGCTTTCAAGAATCATTGCGGATAAGAGTGTGTCAGTTATTGAACTGGCCCGCTATTGCGATCTGGATCGCTCATCCATGTACAAGATCGTCAAGGGAAGCAGACTGCCGGCATCGCTGGATTCTGTCTACCGCATGTCCTCCTATCTGCGCTTATCTCCGGATGAAAAGAATACCTTTTTGAATACCTATCGCATGAGCCAGATGGGCAGGGATGTCTTTCTGCGCCGTCAGGCTGTGGCAGAGTTTCTGCGTGAACCGCTGATTCCTCTGTACGATGTGTATGCTGAAAAGGAGATGCTGCCGCCGAATGTGAATGAGGAAGAACGTCCTGAGGTCAGGGCCTTGAATACAAAACAGGAAGTTGTCTTTGAACTGACCCATGCCTTTGTACGTGAAGCAGCCCGCGGGGAGTCGGCGGAAGTATTTCTTCTGCTGAACTGCGGTGATGAACATGTTCTGCGTATGATGGACTTTGTTGCCCGTGAGAATCCCAATCTCCGTTTCCATCATCTGATTGGCTTAAGCTCCCGTACAGAGATCAGTATGGAAGGTGACTACAACATGAACATGCTTCGACAGATGCTTTCCTTCTGCTCGGCGACGGATAACTATGAAGCACGCTATCTGTATGCACCCTATGCCGGACGTATGGATCCGCTCAATCCGATGGCCAATACCCTGATTACTTCCGATACTGTCATTCAGTATTCCTACAGCGGTGGTCATGGCATCATGTATACAACTAAGGAAATGGTGCAGTTCTTCCGTCATTTCTATGGCCGTGCCGAAAAGGATGCAATGCCTGCCTTCAATGTCACTCCCAGCTTCATGGAGCACTTAAGAGTTGTCAGCAGTGAAACGAAAAAGAAGCCGGTGCATTCTAATCACTACACCTCTGATGCTTCGATGATTGTATTCCTCAACAAGGAACAGCTGGCTGAAGTCAATGACCATAAGTCGGAAAGAGAAACCGAAGAACTGTATCAGATCATTGAGCAGGGACGCCGCCGTATTCTCGATGGCAGTATTTCTCTGTTCGGTTCACTGAGTTCACTGGAACGTTTCCTGGAGGATGGCACCAGTGCTTTAGTACCGCAGGAGAAGAGAAATCTGGTATCACCGACGGAACGTATCGCCATGGTGCGAAAACTGGCAAAGTACAGCAAGGTTATTGATCTGTATCTTCTCAAGCATTCTCTTTCTTCTACACAGATTGACATGGGTCTGGAACAGACCCGCCAGCATGCACTCTTACGTTATTCCCGTGCGAAAGGTGAAAGCTTCTTCGTAGAGATTGATGAACCCGGTATCTGTGCTTCCTTTGATGATTTCCTGGAGTCATTGAAGGAGGATCCGGAAATGGTCTACAGCAAAGAAGAAGCTGCTGAAAAGATCAGAGAACTGGCAGATATATACGAAAAGAAACTGAATTGTTAAGAAAGAAAAAGGGCTGTCCGTGATCCGGGCAGCCCTTTGAGACATATCATCAGAACAGATTCACTAACAGCATGTACAGTACTGTACCGCCAAGAATCGACAGCAGCGAGTTGCCTTTGTACCACTGCAGGGCAACAACGGCCAGAGAAGCGATGATCATCTGTCCCATGCCTGCTAAGGGCAGGGAAGGAAGATCCTTCAGACAATAGACAACAAGCATACCGATGATGGCTTCGGGCAGAATATCACCCAGCAGTTTCAGCCACTTCGGTGTTTTTCTGTCACCGGCAAAGATCAGAAAGGGTAATGCTCTTAAGAGAATGGTCACGATGGACATAATGGCAACAGCAGCCATAGCGTGTACATTTGTCATATCACTTGAGCTCCTTTCTGTTAACAACCATCAGAACCGCTGTTATAGCGATCATGGCGGGAATCAGGAAGCTGGATGGACCGAATATCAATAAAGAGATAAATGATACTGTAAGGCCTGTAATGGCGCTTGTGTGATCATTGCTGTGCTTCCACTGTTCGGTAAAGGAAGCGATGAACAGGGCTGTCATCGAGAATTCAATGCCGGTCGTAGGAAAAGGCAGAGCAGCACCAAGGATGGCCCCCAGTACACAGCCTGTGACCCAGTAGCACTGATTGAACAGGGATACCAGAGTACGGTAGACATTGGGATCTTCACCTTCCGGGAAATCCCCGTCGCATAACAGGGAATAAGTTTCATCGGTTAAGGCAAAGACCTGATAAGGCTTATGCTTACCGGAATGACGATAACGTTCCAGCATGGAAATGCTGTAGAACAGATGACGGGCATTGACGGCAAGAGTAGTAATGGCAACTGTCAGTAAAGAAGCGGATGAAGCGAGCAGAGATACACCGACATACTGCATGGAGCCGGCGTAGATGAAGGCTGCCATGGCGAAGGACCAAAGAACTCCGTATCCTGCTTCACCCAGCAGAATACCGAAGCCGATGCCCAGGACAATATATCCGGCCATGACAGGGATGGACTTGATCCATGCCTTTCTGATTACATTGCTTGTCATAGTATTCACCTTTCCAGGATCACAGCAGACCCAGCAGATCTTCTCTGCTTAAGGCGGAGCTGGATACACCTTCACCGGACAGTACACGATCGGCCAGGGAGGACTTCTCCTGCTGCAGCTGAAGAATACGTTCTTCGATGGTATCCTTCATGATCAGACGATAAACGGTAACGACATTCTTCTGACCGATACGGTGAGCACGGTCACTGGCCTGGTTTTCTACAGCTGTATTCCACCAGGGATCATAATGAATGACGATATCGGCAGCGGTCAGATTCAGACCCGTACCGCCGGCCTTGAGGGAAATGCAGAAGACGGGGACATCATCCTCGGCAAAAGCTTCCACCATTGCACTTCTGTCTTCCTTCTTTGTTGAACCGGTAAGCAGATGATAGGCAATGCCTTCCTTCTGCAGTGCTTTTGTCAGTTCATCGAGCATTGTTGTAAACTGCGAGAACAGCAGAACCTTATGACCGGAATCCACGGCATTGCGGATGAGGTCAATGCATACATCTTTCTTGGTGCTGTTGCTTGCATAGTTATCATAGAGCAGAGAAGGATCACAGCAGATCTGACGGAGTCTTGTCAGTTCAGCCAGTACCTGAATTCTGTTCTCACGGAATTCCTGATCATTCTGTTTGCCCAGTGTATTCTTGAGATTCTGCACACGGGCGGTATACAGTTCCTTCTGTTCACCTTCAAGAGGCGCATAGTAGACTTCTTCCAGCTTGCTGGGCAGATCCTGCAGCACATCCTTCTTGAGACGTCTGAGTACGAAGGGAGCGATCATCTTCTTCAGACGTTCTTCCACAGTTTTATTCTCATCCTTGACGATCAGTGATTCATAATGATCACGGAAATGACGATAGGAATGGAAGAAGCCGGGCATCAGATAATCAAAGATGGACCACAGTTCACTCAGTCTGTTTTCAATCGGGGTACCGGTCATGGCAATGCGGAAGGTACTGTGGATTGCCTTGACTGCCTGGGCAGCCTGGGTGGAGGAGTTTTTGATATACTGCGCTTCATCGATGATTTCACAGACGAAGTTCATCTTTTCATATTCTTCCAGATCTCGCTTTAACAGATCATAGGAAGTAATCAGTATTTCATCCTCACCGCTTTCCTCAAGCTGATACTTGCGTACAGGTGCAGAGCCGGTAATCATACGGTGCGGCAGGGAAGGCATGAAGCGTTCAATTTCATGTGACCAGTTATAGACAAGGGAAGCGGGACATACAACCAGCTTACGGCCTTTGCCCTTTAAGGTACCCATGAAGGCAATAGCCTGCAGGGTCTTTCCTAAACCCATTTCATCGGAGAGCAGACCGCCGAAGCCATTGGCATTCAGTGCACACAGCCAGCGGAAGCCTTCCTTCTGGTACGGACGCATCTCTGCCTTCAGATCGGCAGGGATATCGAAGTTCAGTTCTTCGGTACTCTTCATTTCATCAATGAGCGTACGGTAGTTCTCTGCTTCAGTGAATTCCATCTCACTTTCCTGTTCCAGCTGTTCCAGTGTCATTGCACGGAAACGGGGAATCTGGAAGGAACCTTTGGCAATCTGTGCCGGTGTCAAAGCCATGGTATCGGCGAATTCAGCGAAGTCTTCAAAGTCATCGTTGAGGGTGATGAACTCACCGCTCTTCAGACGATAGTACTTCTTCTTGCGATCATATCTGCTCATGACTTCAGACAGCTGTGCCGGCGTCAGAGATGAAGAGAACAGATCCAGCTGCAAAAGATCATGGACAACGGAAATACCGACGTTGACTTTGCTCATGGAAGAAACGCTTAAGCGCTTGAGGCGATCGGAAATATACACTTCTGCTTTTTCCTGCATCAGGGCAATACCATCCTTGAGCAGAGCATAGATACGGTCATTGTCATCCATCAGAACCATGCGGTGATTCTGCGGATCAGCGGCGGAGAACCAGGCACAGAAGAAATCCTTCATATAGCTTTCTTCATCGGTATCTCTTAAACCGGCACTGTCATTTTCGTTAAGCAGATTGTATTTATTGCCGCCATAGATGGCATACAGTTCACCGGTGATCATATCGTCCTGCGGCAGGTCCAGATAGATACGGAACTCTGGACGGGCAGGCAGGAATTCAGCCGGGTTGAAGCCATCGTTATATAAAGCTGTCGTCTCACTCAGCAGAGGATAGAGATGACGGGAGAATGCAGGCAGATCTTCTTCGTTGATGAACTGCGGCTTATGGTCGGTTCTGGTGAAGTATTCCAGTACCGGCAGAAGCTTTCTGTTCATCGGATTGCGGAAGATGATACGGTTCTTGAGATCAAAGAAGTACAGATACTGATAGCCTTCGCCATAGATCAGACGCGGACCGCGCAGACTGCAGCCGTCTTCTTCACGATTGACATGAACCTTCATTTCATAGTTCTGTGAACTGAACAGGAAAGGTGCAGTGATTTCCTGACGGTGTTCAGTGATCTTTACATTTACACCGGTAGAGAAACAGATCTCCATAAAGAGATCCAGATATCTTCCCTTCAGTTCCAGTGTGCGGCCAAGACGATTCTGTCTGCCGTAGTAGGTGCTGTAGTAGTAGGAAGAACGGTCCAGACCGGTAAAAGCATCCTTGTCATCATTCAAAGATAACAGGAATTTAACAAGCTCTCTGCTGTCACTGTCGAAGGCTTCCAGACAATGAACAAACTCCAGACTCTTGCCATAACGTACGTTCTGATGTGTCGCAACAGCATTAGCGAAATCCGCCAGACTGCGGATGATGTAGGGACGTCCGCTGCCGGCAGAAGCACGGAATTCAACGGAAACGGATTTGCTGTCACGATCAACAATTGTAATGTCCGGATGCAGATGAACGGGAGCACCGGATACAGCTGCACGGGGCAGGGAAGTCATTTCGTGAAGAAGCTCCAGAACAGGTTCATCAGTCAATTTCTTGATCATGAGTCTGCCGTCTCTGAAGATCAGATCATTCTTTCTTCTTAAGAACTCCAGCAGTACCAGAGCGATATGCTTGCAGGAGGCACCATAGGTATCGTAGTAGGGACAGTCGCATTCTGACATGAGAATGAAGTTGCCGTCGGCACTGATGACAATATGCACATCATAGTAGTCATAGTGAGATGAACTCTGCACAGTGGCGTTGACATGAAGCAGATAGTTTTCGGAATCCTGCGTAACTTCATATTCACTGATCAGTGAAGGAGACATACGCAGTGCTCTTTGATATACTCTCTGTCCGCAATAGGAAATCAGATCTTTCTGGTCAAACATAGATTGTCCCTCCTTAGCCATTTTTCTATTATACAGCGAAATAAAAACATAAGAGAGTATCCATGATTCTTTTTCGCACAAAAAGACAGGACGAAAAACAATACAAACGTGTACAATAATCACGATGACAGATACAGCAAAACAGCACATTCACGATCAGGCCAGAGCCGACCATGTACCGATTATCAAGGACGATGGTCTGCAGTTTCTGCTTGCCTGGCTAAGAGAACATGAAAACGTCAGAGATATTCTGGAATGCGGTACAGCCGTCGGCTGGTCCGCAATGAATATGGCTTCCGTACGCTGGGATATGCGTATTGATACACTGGAAGTCGATCCGGAAATGTACCGTCAGGCAACAGCTAACATTGAAGCACAGGGATACAGTGATCGTATCTTCGTACACCTGGGTGATGCTGCACAGTTTCAGACAGACCGTATCTATGATCTTGTCTTTGTAGATGCAGCGAAATCACAGTATCGAAGATATCTGGAACATTTCTACAGAAATACAATCAAAGGTTCTGTATTCATCTTTGATAATCTGAACTTCCATGGCATTGTCGATGACCCCACACTCTCCCGCAACCGCAGTACTCTGCAGATGACAAGAAAGATCCTTGCCTTCCGTGATCATCTGCTTCAGGATGAACGTTTCAAGACAACCTTCTATCCTGAAATCGGTGATGGTATTGCCGTGTCGGTAAGAATTGAAGACTGATGATTGTACCTGTATCTCGGAAGGATACGGGTTTTCTTTTGCTTTTTTAATGATTGTAAACGCTTAGATTATGCTAAATATAACGAATATATTATTTCCCGAATGAAGGGATAAAGAAAAGCCTCCCTGAGGAGGCTCATCATCGTAATTGTTTACTTCAAGAGATTTGCAAGCAGATCAGTGAACTTGGAGAAGTCACCGCCTGCAGCCTTTTCCACTACAGATACAATCAGCTGCTTGGTAGCTGTATTGCACTTTCTGTAGCTTGTGATCAGCTTCTTTTCAGCAGCTGTCAGCTTCAGTGTTGTGGATGTGCTGGTTGTACTTGCCGGCTTCTTAGCAGTAGAGGAAGCAGGCTTTTTCGCAGTAGATGCAGGCTTCTTGGCTGTGGATGCTGCTACCGGCTTCTTCTTTCCGCAGGAATAGCAGAAGTTGCCTGTATTGCTCTTGCCGCAGGAAGGGCAGTACCACTTTGCAGTGGATGCTGCAGCACGGCTTACTTCTTCAGCTTCGGAAGTATCAACGATACCTAATTCAACACGATCTTCAGACATGATCTATTTTCCTCTCTATCAGAACTTACCGCTGTGGTGGGAGAAGCCGCCGGTGTTGATTGTTGTTCCGCCCATATGACCGGAATGACCGCCGCTGTCTTTGATCTGTACAATCGGAGTTCTGGAAATTGTACGGTTCACCAGGATATCCGTCTTGCGGGTATAGTGAATACCGTTCTTAGCGATGTAGTGATTTGCATTTGTCGCAGTGGAAGTTGTCTTGTTTCTGGACTTCAGCGCCGTAACGATGACCCAGGAAATAAACGGCGGTACCGTGCAGGTAATACCCATATTGGTTCTGAAACGGCGTGCCTTGACTTCTTCGGGATCCGGTGTCGGTACAGGATCAGGAATCCATGTATCTACCGGAGTACCTTCCTGATATGTCTGCAGGAAAGAACTGGAATCCATGATGAAGGCATGCAGGGCACCATAGTAATCTTCATCAGCCAGATAACCAAGTACATCATCCGCAATCAGATTCTTACCATAATCGGTAAAGGCCCAGTTGCCTTCGCCATACGCAACGATGTCATAGGAACGGCTATCCATGTCAATGACCAGCATAACACCGCTCTGTTCCGGACCAAGACCGAGTTCTTCAGTAGTATAGACTGCTTCAGAATACTGTTCGATATCGCTGTAGCCGCCCATGGAATCGGTAACACGGATGTATACACCGCATCCATACTGCTCACTGACAGCCTGTGCAGTCGTATTCAGACCGCCCAGCTGTTCTTCACTGACAAGACCGTATGTATCTTTTACATATGTGACATCTTCTGCATATACAATCGGCATACTGAAAGCCAGTACAGCTGCAGCTGCTGTCATCGGAATGAACTTTCTCAGATTCATAAGCAGCCTCCTTTAAAGTACAAACAGAAGCAGAGCGAAGATCGCCATGCCAATGAGTGAGAAGAGCAGGAAGAACATGAACACACGCTTGCTGTCGACAGGCAGATCGCCGATGAACTTGCCGGTCTGACCATTCATTGCGAACAGATAGTTCTTGTCATTCCATTGTGTGGAAAGCACCCACACCGGCAGGAATGCATAGTGTACATGCTTGGGGATGATGTGAATATGCTCGGACTGCGGTACCAGTGTTTCGTAGCCGCCGCGGATGGAAGAACGAACTGTACCGGCAGCTGTAGCCTTCATACGGCGATCTGCACGGTTGGCATCTTCTTCGGAAGATACATCGTACTTATCTGCCATATAGCCGGGCAGATAGGACATCTCAAAGGGTACCATTTCATCGTAGTTGAACGGTTCGATGGAATCCATCAGTTCATCCGGCATCTTGCTGGACGCATCGGCAGGTACCATTGCAAAGGATACTGTACCAGCACGTTCAATCTGATAATGTTCTACGGTTGTAATCTGTTCTGTAGAAGTTCTTGTGATCAGAGTACGTGTACCGTGGTAGCGCAGATCTGCGGCTGCTTCGCCATCGTAGAGCCAGAAGGGTACATAGACACCTTTGATCTCCTGGATGTGATTGTTATCGGAAAATGCCTTCGGCAGCATCACTTTGCCGCGGTAGAAATCATGAAGACGTTTCACTGCCTCGTTCTTGTCGAGCTTGAAGGGAATGATGTAATCAGGCTTCAGAGCGCCGGCAAACTGGGAAGGGACAACCGTCGGATTACCGCAGTAAGGACATGCAGTCGCAGCTGTATTTTCATCACAGATCAGTTCAGCACCGCAGGAAGGGCATCTGTAGGCACGTAAGTGCTTTGCCTCTTCTTCGGTCCACTGGTTGATCTCAGCAGCTTCCTGCTGCTGTTCGTCAATGTCAACGGCGAGGGCTTCATCATTTGCTTCCTGGAACATCGCTGTGATTTCTTCAGTTGTAAACATGCTTCCGCAGAAATCACATTTCAGCTTCTGATCCTCGGAACTGAAATGAAGGGGACCGCCGCAGTTGGGACACTGATAGTTGGTAATGCTTTCAGCCATTGTAACCTCCTTTTCGTGATAGAACAGATTAACGCAGAGCCTGCGCCAGAACATAGAGAATCACAGCCAGGGCAATTCCGGCAAAGCCAAGCAGCCAGCCGATCATCTGATTGTTCTGAAGCTGGGTACGATAAGCCTCACGGTCGAATTGTTCTTCTGTCTTTTCCTTGTTCATATCTGTTATATCTTCTGGTTAGCTTATAGCAAACAGGTCCGGAATGATCCGGACCTGCTGTCTGATCAGTCTGAATTATTCAGGCTTCTTTGTACCGCACTTGGAACAGAAATTGCCGGAGTTTGCAGAACCGCATTCAGGGCAGTACCATGTGCTGTCTTCAGGCTTCTTAGCACCGCACTGCGGGCAGAAGTTGCCTGTGTTGCCTGTCTTGCCGCATGTCGGACATGTCCAGCCGGAAGCAGCCGGAGCAGCTGTCTGGGCAGCAGCGTTGGCATTGTATACACCGGCAGCGGAAATACCTGCAGCGTTCTGTACCATGTTCACACCATACAGACCAGCAACAGCACCGTTGGGGTTGTTAGCTGCATCTACCATGGAGTTGGCAACAGCACTTGTAATAGCGGCATTTGCCAGAGCAGGATTTGTATAAGCAGCCATTTCCTGCATCTTCTTGAGACGTTCTTCGTCCTTATCGTCAGCCTTGAGAGAAGAGATACCGAAGTTGACGATTTCCATACCTCTCTGACCCTTCCATCTTGCGGACAGCTGTGCATTCAGAGCATCAGCCAGTTCCAGTGTATGAGCCATTACAGCACTGTAGCGAACACCTGCTTCGGAAATCTTAGCGAAGGCAGGCTGCAGAGCTGTAAGCAGTTCAGTTCTCATCTGACCTTCCAGCTGAGCGAGCTTGTAGTCATCCTTCTGGTTGCCGCATACGTTTGTATAGAAAGAGATCGGGTCTGTGATCTTGATGGAATATTCACCGAAGCACTTCACACTGACATCCATATCGATGCCTGCACGCTGGTCAACAACGCGGAAGGGGACAGGGCTGGGTGTACCGTACTTAACGCCTGTGATTTCCTTTGTGTTGATGTAGTAGACTCTCATATCCTTGGGGATGATGCCGCCATAGGAGATGCGCTTGCCGATTTCAGCGAAGACATTCTTGAGGCCTTCACCAAGAGAACCTGTAAACAGAGAAGGTTCGCTCTTGCAGTCGAACTTGTATTCGCCGGGCTGTGCACAGAAATCAACGATCTGACCGTTGTCTGTGATTACCATGCACTGACCATCTGCGACAGCGATACCGGAGCCATCGGAGATGACATTGTCAGAACCTCTGTTGAGGCCGGATGTATTCTTCTTCTTTCCTCTGACAACGAGTGTGTCATTCGGAATAGCGTCACAGTAGAAGTATTCCTTCCACTGATCACCGAGTGTGCTTGCTGCAGAAAGCAGAGTTGCAGAAATGAGTCCCATAATTTTTTCTCCTGTCTAGTCTTTATAGACTGATTTTACCATTGCCAGTGCAAATGGAAACTTAACTTACTTAGTAACTGCAGGTGTCCAGCGTTCATTGTTGAGGACATCTGTAATGCGGTAGCAGTATACGTAGCTGCTGTTTGTGAGAGATACATCATTCAGTGTTACTTCACCGATGACCTTGATCGGATCACCAAGATAGTAGCTGTCGACATATTCGCCATTGTATGTATAGAAATCACAGATCGGTTCTATGACATCGCCTGTTTCCAGTTCGATCAGACCCTTGCCCTCTGTACCGTTTTCGTAAACCTTCAGAGCACCCAGGACAACCTGATCGTGACCTGTGAATTCAACAACGATGTTGACACGTTCATCATTGAGATATGCCGGGATATGACCGCGGATGATGTAGTCATCATCACCGACAGGTTCATATGTATCGTAGTAGTAAGCAACAGGATTGCCATCCAGAGCTACCCACTTTTCATCGTAGTCGATGATCAGATCACCGTATTCATTGAACTCATAGACATTATCGATACCAAGATCAACATAGCCTTCACCATCATCTACCCAGACATTGATGCCGACATCATGAACCTTGGCCCAGTCATCTTCACCAAGACGCAGAACAGTATCGCCTTCTACTTCAGAGAGAACGAAATCTTCAGCAGGAAGTGCATCTCTGCCTAACAGCTGAGAGAACAGTTCCAGACCGGAAGTGTCGATGGAAGAAGAGCCGCCGCCCAGCAGGGATACCAGATCAAGCATAGTACCTGTACCGTTAGAAGGCTGAGGAGAACTGCTGCTTAAGCCGGAGAGCAGGGAGAACAGATCATTTGCTGTAACGGTTGTACCGTTGGAAGCAGGGCTGCCGTTCATGACATTGAACAGAGAGTTCTGTGTGGAGTTGTTGTAGATCTGACCGGAACCGGATAATGTACCGAAGGATCTGACTGCAGAAGCGTAGTCAGCGTCAAAGCCGATGTTCTGATAGATATTGCAGATCGGAGTTACCAGTCTTGTATTACGGTAAGGGAAGTAGATACTCAGACCGTAGGCATTTGTCATGTTGTAGGTCTTATTGTACTTAACTGCACTTCTTAATACCTTTGCCAGTTCCTTGCTCTTTTCTGTACCGAGGTTATCGCAGAAATGAATGAGGTCGATCTGGTCAATCTTTGTATGTGTTGCAAATTCCTTTGTGCAGGAACGTGCATTGGCTACGGATGTATAGTTCTCGGAACCAGTTGTCTTCTTGAGTTCCTTGGAGAAAGCAGAGAAGACGGAACCGGAAGTACCCTGCAGTTCAGCCAGGTCTGTGACAGAGAGGGAAATGGAATCTCTGCTGGAACGCTGACGGCATGCAGTGATGAAGGTATCAACGATATTCTTGCCGACATCGAGTGTAGGCATGGAAGGATTCTTGGCAAAAGCAGACAGCCAGTCTGTGTAGTACCAGCCTGTACCGGGTTCTGTTTCTTCAGAAGCAATCAGATAGTCTGCGTAAGGTTCAAGAGCCACTGCAGTTTCGTAGTTTGCCATCAGGCAGGCATCGAAGCCGATGAAATCAAACTTCACACCGCAGTTCTTCAGTGCAGAAGCGATTTCGTTGATGTCCATGGAACCGTTAGGATACAGTTCGTCCATACCATAGCCTGTGACAGAACCTCCGCCATGGTCCCAGAAGATCAGTTCATAACGGTTGGCAGGGTATGCCTTGACACCCCACTTGATGAAATCTTCCAGTGTCTTAGGATCTGTCATGGATGCAGAACCTACATTCTTATCGAGAGAATCGAGAGCCTTATCGGTGATCTTCCATCTCTGCAGTGTCTTATTGGAAATTGCATTTGTCTTCCACTTGCGGGCACCGCCTGTTTCAACGATGACATTGACCTTATCGGACATTGTGGCATAAGCCATTTCCGTTAAGTCGGCAGTTGCCATACCGTAGTTGGATTCCAGATCGGCACCGCACATGTATACAAGTACAGTGACCTGATCCTTGCCATTGCCCTTGATGGTTGTGTACTTGGAACGTGCCTTATTGGAAACGGTAGTATCTGCTGCAGAAGTAGAACCGTCTGTATAGGTTGTATGAGAAGCAGGAGTGCCGAAACTGAAGCCGCCGTTATGGACGGAAGCCGGTGTCTGTACCTGCTGTGTCTGCTGGATCGGGGGAGCTGTGGTTGTGCTGGAAGATGATCCGGAAGAACCGCCGAGAAGACCTCCGCCATTGCCTCCGAACAGCAGCATGAAGATGATTGCGATTAAACCCATGCCGCCGATACCGCGGGTAACGCCGCCACCGCCGCCGGGACGGCCGCCTAATGGTGTACGGCCACGGCCGTTATTACTGCCGCTGATATTACCGACAGGACCTGAACCAAGTCCGTCACCTCTCTTATGAACAGAACCAATGCCGCCGTTATCGGTGCGTCTTCTGCCCTGAGGTCTGTTTTCAGCCATAAATGATACCTCCTGATATAAATGCTTTCTTCTATTGTACTAAAAGTACAGCAGTTATAGAAACATGTCTTCATTAAAACAAGCGTCAGTTTCATTAAGAAAGCATGAAAAAAACGGAAATACCGATCATGGCATTTCCGTTTAAGGGATGATGAATTACTTCTTGAAGGAATCCTTCAGAGATACAGAACGGTTGAATACGGGAGCACCGGGCTTGGAGTCACGGTTATCAACACAGAAGTAGCCCTGTCTCATGAACTGGAAGGATGCAGGTGCTTCAGCATCAGCCAGAGAAGCTTCCAGCTTGCAGTCCTTGAGAACATCCAGAGAGTTAGGATTCAGACACTGCAGGAAGTCCTTGCCGGCAGCGTCAGGATTCTCATCGGAGAACAGGTTGTCATACAGACGGACTTCTGCAGTCAGAGCAGTAGCGGCATCAACCCAGTGGATTGTAGCACCTTTGACCTTACGGCCATCAGCAGGATTACCGCCCTGAGATTCAGGATCGTATGTAGCGAAGACTTCAACGACATTGCCGTTTTCATCCTTTCTGCAGCCTGTGCATGTGATGAGATATGCACTCTTCAGACGGCATTCCAGACCTTCCGGATACAGACGCTTGTACTTGGGAACAGGTGTTTCCATGAAGTCATCAGCTTCGATATACAGCTCTCTGGAGAAAGTAACTGTATGTGTACCCATTTCCGGATGCTTGGGATGATTTTCTACTTCGAATGTTTCAGACTGTCCTTCCGGATAGTTTGTGATTGTCAGCTTAACAGGATGAATAACTGCCATGACACGCTTTGCTGTATCATCCAGATCTGCTCTCAGGCAATGTTCAAGGAATTCATACTTAACAGTAGAATCAGCCTTTGCTACACCGTTAGCTTCAGAGAAGTTGCGGATTGCCTGACGTGTATAGCCTCTGCGGCGCAGACCGCAGATAGTAGGCATACGAGGGTCATCCCAGCCGGAAACATAATTCTGTTCAACCAGCTGACGCAGCTTACGCTTGGACATAACTGTATGATCGATACCCAGACGTGCAAATTCAATCTGACGGGGCTTGTGATAAGGAATATCACAGTTAGTAACTACCCAGTCATACAGAGGACGATGGTTTTCAAATTCCAGAGAGCACAGGGAATGTGTAATGCCTTCCAGAGCATCTTCAATCGGATGTGCGAAGTCGTACATCGGATAGATGCACCATTCATCACCTGTACGATGATGATGCATATGCTTGATACGATACAGCGCCGGGTCTCTCATGTTGAAGTTGCCGGAAGCCAGATCAATCTTGGCACGCAGAGTCATCGCACCGTCTTCGAATTCACCTGCACGCATTCTTGCGAACAGATCCAGGGATTCTTCGATCGGACGATCACGGAACGGGCTGACTGCAGGTGTATTGATATCACCGCGGTTGGCACTCATCTGTTCGGGTGTCAGCTCACATACATAAGCCAGACCCTTCTTGATCAGTTCTACTGCATATTCATACATTTTTTCAAAGTATTCACTTGCATAGTGGAACTTGTCCCATTCATAGCCGAGCCACTTGATGTCTTCCTGAATTGCTTCAACGAATTCGACATCTTCCTTTGTAGGGTTTGTATCATCCATACGCAGATTGCATGTGCCATGGTACTTGGCAGCTGTTCCGAAGTCTACGAAGATGGCCTTGGCATGACCGATATGCAGGTAGCCGTTAGGTTCCGGAGGGAAACGTGTAACAACTGTCTTGCCCGCAAACTGTCCGCCTTCAGCGATATCTTCATCGATGAAATCGTGAATAAAGTTCTGCGTCATAGAAACATCTTTTACTTCTTCTGACATAAAATTCACTCCTGTCTTTATATAGTTACGGAATACATTCCATAAAACATAGATATTATACAGAATTCATAGTTAAAGTGGTAATGTTTCATCTTTGTGATCTGTAAACAGTTACTGATAAAGGGTATAAATTCTGCTTATAGATGATTCGATGAATCAAATCGGATGTAAATGCACATTCTGCGCAAATAGAAAAATTCCTGCTTGATTCATATCGCATACGGTGCTATATTTCTGTTGTTGCCTCAATAGCTCAGTCGGTAGAGCACTTGGCTGTTAACCAGGGTGTCACAGGTTCGAGTCCTGTTTGAGGCGCCATACATAAAGAGCACTGATTCTTCGGGATTGGTGCTCTTTTGATATTCTCTAAACTATTTGCTTGCATAATAGTGATCAGAGTAGTATATTACTTGTGTTGCCTCAATAGCTCAGTCGGTAGAGCACTTGGCTGTTAACCAGGGTGTCACAGGTTCGAGTCCTGTTTGAGGCGCCATACTTAAAAAGCACTGATTCTTTGGAACCGGTGCTTTTTTTAACGTTTTGAAGAAGTTTGTAACATGTGAAGAACGAAGGAATGTGATACTGTTATTCCTGCAGGAGGACATGAAAATGGACGTAAAAGAAGCATTATTAAAGAGAAGAAGTATCCGTAAGTATACAGAAGAAGCAGTATCAGACGACATGATCAACGAACTGATGCATGCAGCCATGGCTGCACCCAGTGCTGCTAATAAGACACCGTGGGAGTTCTATGCTGTCACAAATGAAGCAGTACTGGAACAGCTCCGCAAGGCATCTCCCTATGCCGGCATGAAGGCACCGCTGGCGATCATCGTTGTCGGTGATGAAAAGAGATTCCTTCCCAACGGCAATGCTCTGTACTGGGTACAGGACTGCAGTGCTGCAACAGAAAACATTCTGTTAAGAGCAGTGGAACTGGGCTTAGGCACAGTATGGTGCGGTATTCATCCGGTTGCGGAAAGAGAAGAAGCAGTACGTGCTGCTGTCGGTATTCCGGCGACACAGGTACCGCTGAACATCATCTATGTGGGACATCCTGCACAGGAACGTGAACCTAACGATCAGTATAAGGAAGAATACGTACACTTTGTTCGTTAATCATTGATAAACAGAAGATACGAAAAGAGGGCAGATCTGATGATCTGCCCTCAATGCTTTTCCTTAGAGCTTTGTATATTCCAGATTTTCACCTGTCTCAACGTCGAAGACATGCGCAACGGCGCCGGAGAATGTGAAGTCAACCTTGGATCCTCTTTCGTAATTGTAGTTGCCTACGATGGAGAGAGTAGGAACGATGATGATGCTGTCCTTGCCGCAGGCATTGACATGCAGGTGAACGGAAGCACCCATCAGCTCGGATACGTCAACTGTACCTGTGATCATCTTGCCGGGAGTATTGTCGAAGACGATATGTTCAGGTCTTACACCAACTGTAACAGGACGAGGTGCAACTTCTCTTTCCTTGAGTCTCTTCTGCTTTTCTTCAGGCAGTTCGATGACTGCATCTTCCAGCTTAACAGCATAGTCGCCATTCTGGAGAATGAGTTCACCATCATAGAAGTTCATCTGAGGAACACCGATGAAGCCTGCTACGAACAGGTTAACGGGGTTGTCATATACTTCCTGAGGAGTACCGATCTGCTGTACAACACCATCCTTCATGATAACGATACGATCACCCAGAGTCATAGCTTCTGTCTGGTCATGTGTTACGTAGATGAAGGTTGTATTGATTCTCTGACGGAGCTTGATGATTTCAGCTCTCATCTGGTTTCTCAGCTTGGCATCGAGGTTGGACAGAGGTTCGTCCATCAGCAGTACCTTAGGTTCACGAACAATCGCACGGCCGATGGCAACACGCTGTCTCTGACCACCGGAAAGAGCCTTCGGCTTTCTTTCCATATACTCTGTGATGTCGAGGATTTCAGCAGCCTGGTTAACAGCCTTGTCGATTTCTGCCTGAGGAATCTTTCTCATCTTCAGAGGGAATTCCAGGTTCTTTCTGACGGTCATATGAGGATACAGAGCGTAGGACTGGAATACCATGGCGATATCTCTGTCCTTAGGCTGTTCTTCATTCATCAGCTTGCCGTCGATATACAGTTCACCGGCTGTGATTTCTTCCAGACCGGCAACCATTCTCAGAGTTGTGGACTTACCGCATCCGGAAGGGCCTACAAGTACGATGAATTCCTTGTCGGCAATTTCCAGATTGAAGTCTTCTACCGCAAGTACACCATCCTCAGTGCGCTTGCCCTTGAGTTTCTTTGTCTGTTCCGAATTCGGATAGATTTTCTCAATGTGTCTTAAACTAACTGTAGACATAATTGTTATCTCCTAGTAATTAAAGGGAAATTAACCCTTGACTGAACCGATCATGACACCGGATACGAAGTACTTCTGAACAAACGGATATACGATCATCATCGGGATGACGGATACCATGATTGTTCCGTATTTGATTAAAGGACGATAGATATTGACATCGGAACCGTCAGTATCGGCGATGATGGCATTATCTGTGGACTTTAATACGATTTCACGCAGAATCAGCTGCAGCGGGAAGAGATCTCTTCTTCTCTGCAGGTAGATTGATGCCTGGAACCAGGAATTCCAGTGCTGAATACCGTAGAACAGTACGATTACGGCAATGATTGCCTTGGAGACGGGCAGGATGATCTGAGCCAGAATCTTGAAGTCATCAGCACCGTCGATACGGGCTGCTTCAATCATTTCCGAAGGAATCTCAGAGAACGATGTTCTCATGATGATGATGTTATAGGCCGATAGTGCACCAGGCAGAATTACAGCCCAGCGTGTATCCATCAGACCCAGCTTGTTTACAACGATGAAGGTAGGAATCAGACCACCATTGAAGATCATTGTAAAGATAACGAATAAGGCAAACTGCTTTCCGAACATCAGGTTCTTTCTGGACATGACATATGCAGCCAGAATGTTGAGAACCAGACCGAATGTTGTCGCAGCGACTACGTAGAAGATTGTATTCGCATAGGCTTTGACGATTGCATTATTGGCAAGGATCAGACGATAGCCGCCCAGTGTAGGTGTGCCTACAGGCCACAGAATCAGACCGGAAGTGGCTTCGATCTTGAGCGGGTCAGAGATGGAACCCATTGCGACATGCCATACGGGAAGGATGAAGATAATACACAAGCCGATGAGGAACAGTGTATTGAATACCGCGAAAATCTTTTCGCCTGTTGATCTTTTGTTCATACACAATGTCTCCTTTACCAGATACTTGTCTCATTAACCTTGCGGCTGATGAAGTTAGCTGTTGTCAGGACTACCAGGTTAACCAGGGAGTTGAACAGGTTAACAGCTGTGGAGTAGGAGTAGTCAGCATCGATGATACCTACACGGTATGTATAGGAAGCGATAACGTCGGCTGTTTCATATGTAGAAGGACCATACATCAGGATGATCTTTTCATAACCGACACCCATGATCTGACCAAGTCTCAGGATCAGCAGGACAACGATTGTGGAAGCGATGCCGGGCAGAGTGACATGCAGTGTCTGCTGCCATCTGTTGGCACCGTCGATACGCGCTGCTTCATAGAGCGTAGGGTCAATCGCTGCTAATGCAGAGATGAAGATAATGGAGTTATAACCTAAATGCTGCCAGAGATTGGAACCGATATAGAGCGAGCGGAACCAGCTTTGCGAGGAAATAACTGCACCGCCGGACCACCCGAACATGTTCGCGATATTAGTGATCAGACCGTTGGACTTACCAAAGTCAAACAGAATGGAAACAACGACTACTACTGAAATGAAGTAAGGAAGGTAGGAGATTGTCTGAACAATCTTCTTGAATCTTGTGTTTCTGACTTCATTTAAGCAGAGGGCAAAGATGATAGGGAGCGGGAAGGAGAACAGCAGACCATATAAGCTGATCAGCAGTGTGTTTCTTAACAGACGCAGGAAATTCGGGCTGTTGAAGAAACGCATGAAGTTCGCAAGGTTAACCCATGAGGAACCAAGGATACCCTTACGGATGTTGTACTTCTGGAATGCCATGACGATACCGACCATCGGCGCATAGTTGAAGACAACGAAGTAAATAATGACAGGCAAGGCCATCAGATAGATCTGCCAGTGATTCTTGAAATCAAGCTGAAGTCTCTGCCAGAATGTTTTTTTCGGCTTTGTCTGTGCGAGCTGCGTTTTGCTCATAACGTACCTCCGAATGATTGTGTGTAAATGTGAAGAAAGCAGGTGCGGGAAGCACCTGCTTTCCTGTGTAACAGATCTGAATTATCTAGCGTTATAACGATCGAGTGCTGCCTGATAGAGTTCAGCGCACTTTTCGATGCCCATAGACTTCAGAGTTTCACGATATTCATCGTATTCATCAAGAGATCTCTGACCGTTGATGAACTTAACGTTGTTTTCCTGAACGTATGCTTCGATTTCTGTGTAGTAGGAAGCATATTCGGAGTTTTCGTCAGATGTCATTGTGAGAGTTGTAGGGATGAAATCCTTCGGTTCATACTGTGTCCATACAGGGTAAGCAGCAGCTCTTTCTGCAGGCATCTGTTCGATCTGAGCAGCTTCAACACGGATCGGAGGGTTCTTTGCCCAGTACTTAGCAGCTACTGTAGCGGAATCCAGACCATCGGGGTTGCTGTAACGGAAGTCATAGTCACCAATACGGTGGCCATCAGCAGCAGCGTACCATACAACGCCTTCTTCATCATCAACACCATAGTTAGCATTGAGGTAAACATCCTTAGCATAGAATGCATCTACCCACTTGATAGCTTCTTCCTTATGTTCGGATTCAGCAGAGATCAGCACGCATACAGACTGGATGTCCTGGAAGTTGTTGTTTGCAAGTCTCCAGCTAGGATCAGCAGCATCAGCAGAGAGCTTAGGCTGAGGAGCAGCAACTGCCCAGAATTCAGGGTTAGTAGCACCACGGGAAATGTAAGCATCAGTCATACGTGTACCCCAGTCAACCAGAGCACCGATCTGATCGTTCAGGATGGGTTCCTTATCGGAAGCAACACCTGTGGACTGACGTGTAGCGAAGTCGGGATCGAGCAGGCCCTTTGTGAACCAGTCGTTCATCATTGTCAGGTAATCCTTGTAAGCATCCTGCATAGGACCATACATGATCTGACCGTCCTTCTGATACCAGTAAGGAGCAACACCGTAGCCGGCCATGAATTCGCCGTTATCGATACCATACTTGGATGTGTAGAAAGGAGCGGGTACGTTCAGTTCGTTCTTGAATGCTGTCAGAACATCTTCCCATTCAGCATATGTTGTAGGAACGTCCTTGCCTACCTTGTCCAGGAAGTCCTTACGGATGGACAGACCCTGGTCAGCGTAACCTGCTTCCATGTTGTCCCAGAAGGACCAGAAGCCATACATCTTGCCTGTATCGGTTACAACGTTCTTATCAGCGTTCTTGATGGAGTTGATCCATGATACATAGTTAGGAGCCAGATCCAGATAATCAGCCAGGTTCAGAATGAAGCCGTCTTCGATTGCAGCATCCATACCATCACGATACTTCTGAGAAGCAGGCAGTGTGTACATAATGTCAGGCATCTTGCCGGAAGTGAACAGCAGGTTGAATGCTTCAGCTTCTGTACCGGCAGCAGGAACGATGAATTCAATATGAATGTTTGTCTTTTCTTCGAGCCACTGGAAGAATTCAGATTCGTTGAAATCGCTGAGGTTGCCGATGGAACCTGCATTCGGGTACCAGTAAGTCAGAGTGATCTTTTCTTCAGAGATCGGATATGTTCCCTGATTTGTTTCACCCTTGACTACGCTGGAAGTGGGGATGTTTACCTTACCGGAGCTTTCGCCGCCTTCAGGTGCATTTGTGCCGCCGCCACCGGAGCAGCCTGTCAGCATAAGTACGCCGGCAAGTGCAGCAGCGGAGAGCTTCTTGAGTGTGTTGCTCATAACCTTTTCCTCCAAATTATAGGTTTGACAGACAATGGAACTTCCCTGTCTGCGGGGGACTGATTTCCTGACGGAATGTCTGCGGCAGTGCTGATGCAGTCTGTGTTCGCGATCGTGCCGACCTTGCGGCTGTTTGCTTAGGAAAGCGTGGAACGATCAGTACTGCAGGAGTCTGTACAGCAGATACTCCGGTCTGAAATGCCCTGCTTTAATCGATGCAGATGCCGGAATCGATACCGAATTATTGTATCGGCTGAGCATCCGTCTGCATCGGTTATGGCGGAACATTTCGTATTTCAATGAACCACACAGACAATCACGGAAACCATGCACTCAGGAAATACAGAAGGTATGCATGATTCATCATGATGCTGCAGCCTAAGCAGGCGGCTCATGAAACAACAGTTTGAATGCTGAAGATCAGCGGTTCTTTTTCTTCTGTGCCTCGATCAGTTCATCAAACAGAGGCTCGAAGATTCTGACGATGACATAGGAACATGTCGGTGCTGTGAAGAAGAGCACCAGCGGGAAGCCGTACGGGAAGTACAGCCATAAGGCCAGCGGGACAACGATCGTAATGAAGAGGGCAGCAGCCAGAGCCTTCATTGTGATCAGCGGCTTTGTCACAGCAAGATATGCGGAATTGGTCAATGTACGGCCAATTGAGTTATCGAAACGGGCCAGGATCATGAAGATCCATGTATAGGCGACGATCCACAGGAAGATCATCAGCACGCAGACGATGGAAAGCACAACACCCATCGTACTGCCGGCATTGGCTGAACCTGCCGACTGGATCAGTCCGGCAACGACGACGATCAGCACAGCCAATAGACCTGTGTGCAGAACGACGGCCTGACGGATATTTACTGCGAAGGAATGGAAGAACATTCTGACGATGCTGTCGCCTTCATCCTTGCGCATCTTGATGCATGTATAGTTCATTGCTGTCGTTGCAGCACCCATGGTGACAACCGGCAGACTGCAGAGAAACCACATGACATTCAGCAGCATCAGGTTGAAGAGGAGAATGCCTTTGCTGAGAATGACATTATCATCTTCATAGTACTGGTCATTGCTTTCTCTGCTCATTGTGTTACCTCATTATTTACGGATATTATCGCTAATTATTTAGGTCAGTAATCTATGCTAATCAGGAATGAATCCGCTTACATCTCACTGACTCAATTATGACACAACTTAAGTTTCATGTCATTGTCTATCTTTCTATCTTAGGAATAGCGGTACATTCGTTTCGGAAAGATTTTCATAGATTGATGAATATTACAGCACCGTCATAACCTGCATACGGGTGTATCATAATGACATAAGAGGAATCATTTATGAAGTTTACAATTACGAATATGACAGTCGAGAACAGACACGGCACGCCTGTCATTGACTGCCGTTTTCCCCGCTTTGACTGGATGATCGATGCGGGTGGAGAGGGTATGCTGCAGAAGTCATATCGCATTACAGTAAGAAATGAAAAGGAAACGGTATGGGACAGCGGTACAGTGTGCTCTGATGTACACAGTGAAATTGTCTATGCCGGCAAGGAACTTGAAGCGGAAACAGAATATACATGGACAGCTGCAGTGACGGATCAGGAAGGTGAGACAAGTACAGCTTCTGCTGTTTTTGAAACAGCGATGCCGGAAGTGTTTGCAGGTGCAGAATGGATCGGCAGTAACGAACTGCCTTTGAACACTGCTTCTCTCAGTGTCTTCCGCATGTCCTGTACATTGACAATGAAACCGGATAGTACAGAGGCGGGATTTGCTTTCGGTGGCGATGATGAGCGTCTGATGAATGCAGATATGAATCTGCAGGGATTATGTGCTAAACCAGGGGAAAGCAGAATGCAGGTCATGCTGGATGTACGTACACTTCCGGCATGTGTCCATGTATATAGATATGGATATGACCGAAGCGACAGTGCTTCTCCTTTATATACATTGACAGTACCAAAAGAGATCATTCATGAAGATAATCGCTATGCATCTCATACCATCTATCTTTCCAGTGAGTATGGACAGCTGGATATCGGTGTGGATGGAGAAGATGCTGAGCATAGTCTGCTTGCAAAGCCGACAGGCAATCCTTTTGCGGACATGGGCAGAAGAATTAATGTCAATCCGATGGGCAGAGGTGGTGATTATATTGCCTATCCTGTCGTGGGAAAGGCTGGCTTTATGGGGGATGCTTCCTTTGCGTCACTTGTCATCCGCAATTACCGTGAACCCTGCAATGTGCTGTATGAGGGAACACCTGGTGTGAATGTGCTGCAGGATGTATCGCATGGTGCCAATACGATGCTGGTGAAGTCTTTTGACTGTACAAAGAAGATCGTAAAGGCAAAAGTCTATGCAACAGCACGTGGTTTATATGAGCTGTATCTCAATGGTCAGAAGGTAACGGAAGATGTACTGACACCCGGTTTCTCCCAGTATGATCAGCATCATTACTATCAGGTCTATGACGTATCAGAACTGATGCGTGATGGTGAAAACAGAATCGGTGCAGTTCTTGCGGAAGGATGGTTCTCTGGTGCCCATTCCTTTACAGGTGCCAACTGGAATTACTATGGTGATCGCAGTTCCTTCTTATTGAAGATGAAGGTGACATATGAAGATGATACACAGGATGTCATTGTGACAGATCCTTCCTGGCTTATGAACAATGATGGTCCGGTCAGATCTGCTTCCCTGTTTCAGGGTGAAGACAGAGATATGCGCAAAGAAGAACTCCTGCAGGACTTTACAGTACCTGCTTATGCACTGAACTGGAAACAGGCAGAGATTGTCAAAGCAGATGAAACCACTGCTCGTACCGGTGATGATGAAGTGGGTTTTGCCGGTGCCCTGCAGAAAGGACTGGACTATACCCGTACTTCTTTCCGTGTACAGCTGGATGAGAGTGTCAAGGTCAGTGCTGTATTAACTGCTGTATCCATGCATGAGCCGCGCTCAGGTGTGTATATCTATGACATGGGACAGAATATTGCCGGTGTGGAAGAAGTGACAGTATGCGGACACGCAGGGCAGAGAATCACCATGCGTTTTGCGGAAGTACTCTATCCTGATCTTCCTGAATATCAGGAACAGGCTGGAACACTGATGCTGGAGAATATCCGGGCAGCGATGGCGACGGATCACTTCGTACTGCGTGAAGGTAAG
>JAZUHS010000017.1:0-20019 GCA_045641845.1 Bulleidia sp.
CAAGGAAGCTAAACATCATTACTATGATGTCAGAGGCTATCGTGATCTTGTCGGCAAGTCCATCTTTGAATGCCATAACGAAAAGAGCAAAGAAGCGCTGATCGCAGCTGTTGAAAAGCTGAAGAATCATGGCAATGAGATCTATCTTGGTGTCAGTGTGACCAACGAGCGCAAGTACATCAATCCCGTGCGTGATGAAAACGGCAATCTGATCGGTTACTTCGAACGCTTCGAACGCAATATGCAGAAATGAAAGGTACAGTGAAAGCTGTGCCTTTTTTCCTGGCAGACTGTTCATGAAGGCAAAGACTGCTTAAAATATCAGATAGAAACACAGGTGGTAAAAGCTTCGCATGGTGCGAAGGTTTGAGGTGGATATGAAATATACAATCAGTGAAATATCATCTTTGCTTGGTGTAACCACACATATGCTCAGACATTATGAAAAGATGGGCATCATTAATCCGGAGGTAGATGAGAAGAACGGCTATCGCTACTATACCGTTCTCGATACCCGCCGCTTCAATATGAGCCGTATGCTGCATTCCGCAGGTATTTCGCTGAATACCATCGCTGATATGCTCAACGGTTCCTATACACCGAAAGAAATTGAAAATGTCATGCGCAGACAGATTGATGAGCTGGAAAAGGAACAGAAGCGTCTGGCCTGCGCAAAGGAATATCTGCAGGAACAGCTGGAAACCCTGCCGATCATGCGTTCCTATCTGAATCGCATTACAATCAGGTATTTTGATGAGCCGATGTGGCGTCTGAACTTCTCTGACCGTGAAACAGTCAGGGAGGATCAGGTTTCCGAGGAAGAACGTGCACAATGGCTGGCAATGATGCCGGAAGTGAAGTGGGTATCCAAGATTCCGCATGAAGAGCTGATGCGTTTCTCTACCGGAGAAATTCACTACGAATACGGTCTGATGTGCAGACAGTCCAAAGCCCGCGAGTTCGGACTGAAGCGTACGGAGAACGTGGAGATTATTCCCGCCGGAGACTATGCCTGCATGCTTCATACAAAAGTCGGAAGAGGCCCGTTTACCTGGGAAGACATCAAGAAGATGTCGGAATACCTGAGCGAAAGAGGTATGAAGGCCTTCGGCGATGGTTTTTCCACGGTTGTATCTTCTTATATGGAGAATAGGGAACAGGTTAACACACACGAATTGTTTGTTAAAATCATCAATGATTAAGACTGTGAAGAAATTCACAGTTTTTTCTTGACCTTCGCATCATGCGAAACCATAGGATGTAGCCATAGTCAAAAGGAAAGGAAGTAAATCATGAAGAAGTTCTTTACTACTCTTGCAGTCGCTGCCATGCTCTGCGGCTGCGCTTCTCCCGCTTCCTCTGCCGGCACAACTACAGTTAGTGCTTCCGCAGATGGATTCGGCGGTCCTGTCACAGTTACTCTGACAATGGCAGGCGATACAATCAAGGACTGTGTCATTGAAGGCAAGGATGAAACTCCTACAGTCGGCGGTGCAGCTCTGGAAGAACTGCAGAAGCAGGTCATCGCTGCCAATGGCGCAGACATCGATGGTGTATCCGGTGCAACAGTTACATCCACAGCAGTTAAGGAAGCAGTCAAGGCTGCTCTTGGCGGCGGTGCCGGTGAAGTCAGCTATACACCCGGTACTTATACAGCATCTGCAATGGGCAGAAACGCTGCGGTTACAGTCAGTGTTACAGTGAGCGAAACAGCAATCGAAAAGGTCGAAGTTACAGATCATGCGGAAACAATGAGTGTTGCCGGTGTGGCTCTGGAAAGAGTACCTGCTGAAATCGTTGCCAAGCAGACAACAAAGATCGACTCTGTTACAGGTGCAACAGTTACAACAAATACAATCAAGACAGCTGTAAATGACTGTCTGACACAGGCCGGTGCATCTGTCGCAGCTCTGCCTGAAGGCTATGCTGTAGCAGGTGAAGCAATTGAAGCTTCCGCTGATGTTGTTATCATCGGTGCCGGCGGTGCAGGTATGTCCGCTGCTGTTACAGCACTGCAGAACGGTGCTTCCGTTATCATTCTCGAAAAGACATCCATGGCCGGCGGCAATACTGTTGTATGCGGCGGTGTAATCAACGCTGCTGATACAGAATGGGCTGCCAAGTATGATGTACAGACAGGTGAAGATGCAACACTGCAGATGTTTGCAGATATGAAGGCTGAAGATTTCCCTGAAGAATATCAGGCTGATTTCCTGACTCTGCAGGCTCAGATCAAGGAACACCTGGCAGGTGATACATCCATTCACTTCGACTCTGTTGAATATCATATTATTCAGACTTACTACTATGGTCTGCGCAAGAGCCTGGATGATGAAACAATCTATGGTGACTACAACCTGGTATCCACAATGTGCAAGGAAGCTATGCCTACAGTTAACTGGCTGGAAACACTCGGTATGGAATGGCAGGATGTTGTAACACAGGCTACAGGCGGCATGTGGAGAAGAGGTCATAACCCCAGCATGCCGAAGGGTGAATCCTACGTTGCAGTTCTGGAACCTAAGATTGAAGAACTGGGCGGTGAAATCATGTTTGAAACAAAGGCTGAAGAACTGATCGTTACAGATGGCAAGGTGACAGGTGTCAAGGCAGTCAAGGCTGATGGCACAGAAGTTACAGTCAATGCAAATAAGTCTGTCATCATGGCTTCCGGCGGTTATGGTCAGAACCTGCCTATGATCAAGGAATATGACAATTACTGGGGCAACATTTCCGATGATATCGGCTGCACAAACGTTTCCGGTGAAACAGGTGACGGTATCGTCATGGCTACAGCTCTTGGTGCTGATACAACAGGTATGGAATTCGTTCAGCTGATGGCAATCGCTGACCCTGAATCCGGTGACCTGTTCACAGGTCTGGTTCCTCAGTCTACAGCTAACTACATCCTGATCAACCAGGAAGGCAAGCGTTTCGTTAACGATTGTGCTCCTCGTGATGTTCTGGCAGCAGCTGCAATTGACAACGGCGGTCTGTTCTACATGATCGCTGATATCAACATCGCTGAAAATTCCAGATGGCTGTCCAACTGGGAAGAACAGGTAGAAAGAGAAAATACAATCATGGCAGATACTCTGGAAGAACTGGCTGAAAAGCTCGGCTTCAACGAAGAACAGACAGCCAACTTCCTGGCTTCCATTGAAGAAATCAACAAGTGTGTAGACGAAGGTACAGACCCTGCCTTCGGCAAGACAGCATTCGATCTGAAGGTTGAAGAAGGTCCCTTCTTCGCTTCTCCCAGAAAGCCTGCTGTACACCACACAATGGGTGGTCTGAAGATCAACGACAAGTGTGAAGTTCTGGATACAGAAGGCAATGCAATCAGCGGTCTGTTCGCAGCCGGTGAAGTATGCGGCGGTATCCACGCCGGTAACCGTGTTGGCGGCAATGCAGTTACTGATGCACTGGTATTCGGCAGAATCGCCGGTGATTCTGCATCCAAGTAAGCAGAATTACCTTTGACCCTCCTGAGGCAGAATGCAGTTCATGCATTCTGTCTCTTTTTCTGTATAGGGGAAAAGAAAAGACGCATTGTTCATGCGCCTTGATGAAGCATCAGATTGTTTCAATGAAGGTGTGCTTTCCATCCTTGTATTCATATACGCGGATTTCGCTGTTCTTCGGACGGGGACGCCACTTCAGACCATTTCTGCGTTCTTCCAGATATCCGCATAAAGCACGGATAATACCGCCATGGCAGACGATCAGTACATTCTCATAGGGCATTTGTTCGATTTCCTTCAGGAAAGCATGCGAGCGTTCGATCATGGATGCAGTGGTTTCAACGGTGGCAGGGGCAGGGAAGAGTTCCGGAAACATCCAGTACAATGTCATGGCAGGCCCCTGTTTTGTATAAGGACAAAGTTCATACTTGCCGAAGTCTGTTTCGATGATACGGGGATCACGGATGATCTGTTCCTGATCCACACCGGACATATAGGAAGCAGTCTGTACAGCACGGATTAAAGGGGAAGCATAGATGGCATCGAAGTGTACATTCTTAATCAGACCATATTTACCCTTGGCCTGTTCAATGCCTTTTTCATTCAGAGGTTCATCGGTTAAGCCCTGCATGAGCTTCTGCTTGTTGTATCTGGTCTGTCCGTGTCTTGTAATATAGATCTTCATGATCATCATCTCCTGTTATGCACTCATGATTATAGCAGTGAGTACACTGTCAGGGATATTCCTGTGATAAGAATGTACAGGGATTGAATACCATACGATTAACAGCTACACTTGAAACAATGAAGAAAGCTTCACTGAAAGAACTGCTGATCTACGCACTGTGCTGTGACCTTGGGATCTTCTGCAAGACTCTGATCTCACCGCTGTCTAATACTATCACCGGATTTCTGCATATCCCCGGAGGTGTGGGAACGAGCTTTTCGCTGATGTTTCTGACTGTAGCCTGTGTTGGTTTCCCGCACTTAGGTGCTAGTACACTGATGGGTTTCATCCAGGCTATGATTGTTCTGTTTCTGGGCAGAACCGGCAGTATGGGGGCATTGGCACCGATCGGCTATATCATCCCCGGCATGGCGATGGATCTGGTATGTCTGTTCTGCCGCAAATGTCGTATGGATGTACCGTTAACGGCAATGCTGGCAAACATGTGTGCATCTGCAGCAGCGTGCCTGAGTGCCAATATGATTGTCTTTGGCTTAAGGGGTACAGTGTTAATGCTCTATCTTTCAACAGCAATGTTTTTCGGAGCGGTATGCGGTCTCTTTGCGTCAGTATTGATACATAGATTGAGACCGTTCATCAGAATCGGGAGGAATCAGTAATATGGATAAGAAGAAACAGATCAAGATCATTGTGATCAGCCTGCTGGCTTTACTGCTGGCTATGGGAACCAATGCCATGCTTCATTTCGGTGAAAAGAAAAAGGCACCGGAAGGTGCGATTGCACTGAACATTCAGGGTAAGGAAAGCTGGCTGGTACCGGCAGAACTGGAACTGCAGGATGTTACGGGTACTGTTGTCAACGGCAAGGGTGAAGAAAAGAATATTGATGAAAAAGGTATCTCTCTGCATGAAATTGTCGGTGATATTGACTTTGAACAGATCGAAGTCAAGGCAGATGATGAATACAGTGCTTTGGTGTTCCATGATGAAACAGATATCGCCTATCTGCTGGTAAAGGAAGATACGGTGACTCTGGTTGTCTTTGGTGATCTCAATTCCAAACGCAATGTGAAGGGCGTTGCCTCTATTGAAGTGAAATGAGTTTATCGGCAATGATTCTCGCCGGCGGTTTCAGCTCACGCATGCATCAGAACAAGGCAGAACTGAGGATGCACGGAAAGACTCTGCTGGAACTGCAGGTGGAGAAGATGAGACGTCTTGGTGTGACGGATATCATCATTTCCGGTTATGAAAATGTGCCGGAAGGAACACGCTATGCTGCGGATATTTATCCCCATCGCGGTCCGTTAAGCGGTATTCACGCTGGACTATTGGAAGCAAAGGAAAAGAAATGCTATGTGCTCAGCGTTGATGCACCGTTAGTTCCTGAAGAATATCTCAAGCTTCTGGCAGAGCATCATAAACAGGGAGCCTGTGTGGCAAAGGTGGAAGGTTTTATTGAACCTTTGATCGGTGTCTATGCTAAAAACATGGCACCCATCGCCGAAGCACTGCTGCAGGGGGAGGATACTTCCGTGAGGGCGCTGTTCAAAGCCGCAGGAATGACTTCTGTAGAATATACAGGAGATTCATTTTTGCTGAAGAACTGCAATACACCGGAAGAGTATCAGCGCATGCTGACATATACAGATGATTTCAGGGAAGCATGCAGATCCATGTATGAAAAGGGTGATTACCAGGCGATCATTAACTATTATCTTGAAAAGGGCTATTCTGCACACATTCCCCAAAAGCTTTTGCGTGAATGGGAAAAAGAAGGGATTAAGTGACTGCATCAGACAGTGAAGTCAATAGCAGAAATAACAATAAGGCGGTCTTAGCAAAGCACGTATGATCATACCTGCTTGCCTGACCGCCTTTGTTGTCGGATGGTGTACCTTCGGATTCTGAAAGGCACATGTACCGTTATTCGAATTCCTTGATGTATTCAGCGACGGAACGCTTCATTTCTCTGGAGAAATCGGAGTTGTACTTGCGATTGCAGAAAGCTTTCATCCATGCAAGATAGTCTTCTCTTGTCGCAAGATTCTGCTTTTCCATGAACATTGCCTCTGTTTCTTCCTGAGTAAACAGATGATATTCATTCTCACAGACAATGGTCTTCAAGGATTCACGCTTGGGCTTCTTTCTGTTCTTGACACCTTCAGCAGGATAGCCGAAGACGATCAGTGTTGCCGGAATGACATATTCAGGCAGATGCAGAAGTTCACAGATGGCTTCCTTGTTTTCCAGGATATCGCCGATATAACAGGAACCGATACCAAGGGATTCGGCTGCACATACGGCATTCTGCGCTGCGATCATGGTATCTTCGACAGACAGCATCATGTCACCGACACCGATGGGACGGGGATCACAGCCGGCATAGACGAAGGCGTCATACCACTTTCTGAAGTCTGCGCAGTAAACCAGAACCATCTGTCCCTGTGCAACAAAGGGCTGATGATCACAGAGATCGGACAGCTTTTCCATCAATGCACGGTCAGTGACATCGATGATCTTATAGGGCTGCTGGTTGCCTGCTGTAGGTGCATTAATGGATGCCAGCAGAATTGCTTCCTTGTCTTCTGCAGAGATTTTCTGATCAGAGAAGGAACGGGTGGATTTTCTGAGAATCAGTTCATCAATTGTATTTGTCATAGTGTTGCCTCCGGACATCATTATACAGGAAGAAGAAAACGAAGGCAGATACCTTCGTTATCACTTACGGAACAAGATGTTTTACTAATGGAATTCTGCGCATGACCCAGGTCACTGTCATCATGATCGGAATCATGATGAAGGGTGCACCTAAACGATACAGCAGGGAACGTGTGCTGAGCAGATGCAGACGCGGGAATATGTAGAGCGGAATGAACTGCATCATGTAGATCGGGAAAGTGTATGTACTAAGACACGTGATGTACTCCTCTGCTTTTGTATCCATGATTTTTGTGCCAAGAGCTTTCAGTAATACAAAGACGGCAATGGAATAGAAAAAGTTGGGTACATTGGCATATCCCTTGAAGGTCTGAATCACTTCACCGGCATTCATCGAAGCATAATATGTGCCAAGGATATGTGTCATTAATCCGGCAAAGCCCAATGTATAAATCACTGACTTCTGTTTCTTTGTGAATTCCGTATTGGCCAGCAGCCATCCCAGGAGCGGCCAGATCAGATGATCAGCGGATACCGGTACCTTCAGCGGCAGATTGAAGTCCATGCCTGAGAGCTTGCGGAGAAAGGGAAGCAGGGTGTTGAGTATAAAGCCTGCTGTAACAAGATAAGTGAATACAGTTCTTCTTTTGTCTTTTGCTACGGCTGCGTATAAGGGCATGCAGAGATAGATGGCAAACAGGGAAGTGAAGAACCAGTAGATATTGACGATAGATGTACCGGTAATACCCTGATAGAGATAGCGCAGATTCACACGGGCAGGATCCAGAGCACCGACGACAATATAGAACAGTACACCGACGAAGTTCCATCCGATAAAGGGAATCACCGCTTTCTTCAGGCGTTTCATGAAGTACTGTTTCAGGGTATTGCGTTCATACAGATCCATCAGGGTGATGCCTGTATTCATGAAGAATAAAGGAACAGAGAAGTAGAATACACTCTCAATGATATTGGCTGTTTTCCAGTAGAACTCTGTGGAACTGAAATCCCAGAAACAGCTGTTGGTATGCAGGATCAGTACGGCAATTGCGGCAATGCAATTAATGAATGTGATATAGCCGATACGGCTTCTTGTTGAACTCATAGAGGAATCTCCGTTGTGCACTGCTATTGTAGCAATGACTGTATAAAATCACTACTGTATATATGAACTGAAGTTTTCTAGTACAATAGATAAAAAGTGAAGAGAGGAACACATCATGGCAGCGAATAACTATGCGGATCAGCTGATCGCAAGATATGCACAGACACAGCAGAAGGAGACACTGCTTACCCTTCTGGAATATTTAAGAGATATAGAAGTTCTGACTCTGGAACATTACAATGATGCCGGCCAGAAAGGTCTGGCTATGGTCAGAAACCGTTCCGGGCAGAACATGCTTGCGGTATTTACATGCGAAGAGAATATCGGCGGACCGCTTGCATCTGCAGGTACAGCTGTCAAAAGTGCATTCAATGGTGTAGTTCACGGAATTCTGCAGAATGCCGGAAGACTTCCTGACTTCGGCGGTATTGTCCTTAATCCGGGCAGTACAGTCAATATCGGTCTGAATGTCGGTCTGCTTCATCTGGTGGATCAGGCAATCATGAAGACAGCGCAGAGCGGTAAATTTGAACCGATTGTGCTGCCTGAAGGAAAAGTTGTAACCCTGGCAAATACAGATATTGACGACATGATCAGAAACTTCTCGGCCATGCCTGCGGATGAAGCACGTGCACAGATGGGCAGGGATATCTTCAGGAAGATGATGGAGAGAACGATTGTTTCTCCGGGAATGAAGACACCTTCAGGAAGACCGGCACCGGAGCTTGCACGCAATTCTACGGATCAGAGTCTCTGGATGATTGTCTATACAAATTCAAAGGTGAAGCGCGAAGAGAATCCGGATCGTATGCTGTTCCCGATGCCGTTCAAGGGTATTGTCGATCAGTTCCTGCAGAAGACGGACGAACTGTCGGGAATCCTGGTATTCAGCGGGGATACGATACTGCGCTTTCCCAAGAACATGATCATGCAGACGATTGCAGAGCAGCGTGGTCTGAATTAATCAAAGTCAACAGGCACAGGGATCATATGATCCTTGTGTCTTTTGATGTGCAACGGGCTGTATTTAGTGGTAAATGTAGTCTAAAATAAGGCGGAAAAAGGAGATCAGATAAATATGAAAACCTGGGATTTAACACCTATGTATCCTTCACTGGAAAGTGAAGCATTCACAAACGATGTAGAAAAACTGAAGAAGCTGGTTGCTGAAATGAACACAACTGTCGATGAGATGGTTAAGGATCATGAAAATGAAACAGCAAAGCTGGAAAAGTACATCAGCCTGAAGCAGGAACTGACAATGTGCAGCCGTACTCTTGGCGGTTATTGCCATCTGGTAACAAGTGCTGATACAAACAATGAACCTGCTACAAAGATGTCTGAAGTACTCAGCACAATCATGAACGGTGCCGTTGTTGCACAGACAAAGGCCACAGCATGGATCGCAGAATGTGACCTGGATAAGGCATGTGCTGAAAGCGAACTGCTGAAGGAACATGAATTCATCCTGAAGGAAGCTAAGAGCATCATGGCTCACCAGCTGTCCGATAAGGAAGAAATGATCATTGCACAGATGAAGCAGACAGGCTCTGATGCATGGGCTCGTCTGAAGGATCAGCTGGTTGGTGCTCATACAGTTGAAATGGTAGTAGACGGTGAAAAGAAGCAGCTGCCTCTGACAGTTGTTCTGAACATGGCTTACAGTGCTGATAAGGAAGTCAGAAAGGCTGCATATGAAGCTGAAATTGCTTCCTATAAGTCTGTAGAAAACGGTATTGCTGCATGTCTTTCTGGTATCAAGGGTGAAGTTCTGACAACATCTGCATTACGCGGCTATAAGTCTCCGCTGGAAATGACACTGATTGAATCCAGAATGGATGAAGAAACTCTGGATGCAATGTTTACAGCAATCAAGGAATACCTGCCTGTATTCAGAAAGTATATGAGAACAAAGGCTGAACATCTGGGTTATACAAACGGTCTGCCTTTCTATGAAATCTATGCTCCTGTTACAACAGCTGCTAAGCGTTATACATATGAAGATGCATGTGAATTCATCCTGCATCACTTCAAGAACTTCGATGAAGATCTGTACAACATGGCTGTACATGCAATCGAAGATAACTGGATCGATGTTGAATCCCGTCCCGGCAAGGTCGGCGGTGCATTCTGCTCTCCTGTACCTTCTCTGAAGCAGTCCAGAGTTCTGCTGAACTTCTCCGGTGCCTTCAAGTCCGTTGTTACAATGGCTCATGAACTGGGTCATGCATTCCATAATGAATGTGCTAAGAATGAATCTGTACTGAACCTTGGTTCTCCGATGCAGTTAGCTGAAACAGCTTCTACATTCAATGAAACAATGGTGAAGAGAGCTGCGATTGCATCCATGCCCAAGGATGAAGCTCTGGCTGTTCTGGAAGCTGAAGTTTCCGGCTGCAACCAGGTAATCGTAGATATCTACTCCAGATTCCTGTTTGAATCTGCTCTGTTCGAAGCTCGCAAGAACGGTGCTGTCAGTGCAAGAGAAATCTGCGCAATGATGGAACAGGCACAGATCGACTCCTATGGTGATGGTCTGGATCCCAACTACCGTCATCCTTACATGTGGACATGGAAGCCTCATTATTACTATGCAGGCAGAAACTTCTACAACTTCCCTTATGCATTCGGTCAGCTGTTTGCCAAGGGTCTGTATGCCAAGTATGCTGAACAGGGTGCTTCCTTCATTCCTGTATACAAGAAGCTGCTGGCTTCCACAGGCAAGAACTCCATCTATGACTGCTGCATGTCTGTAGGCATCGATGTACACAGCGTTGACTTCTGGAGATCTTCTCTGGAAATGTGCAAGGCTGATGTAGATATGTTCTGCAAGCTCATCAAGGAATAATCGGAAACTGTTTAGACCGTTGTTTTCAAAAAGGAAACAGCGGTCTTTTTCCTTTTGCAGAGAACAGTTATCCGCTAATATATTGTCGAAAGAAGGAAATGATATGAAACTGATCAGAAACGGAAGAGTGATGAATCCTGCCGATGGTACGGATGAAATCAGAGATATTGAGATTGATGATAACGGCATCATTACAGCCATCGGTACATTGAGTGCTGAAGGAAAAGAAGTCATTGATGCAAAAGGAAAGGTCGTAGCACCCGGCTTTGTGGATGTACATGTACACTTCCGTGATCCCGGTCAGACTTATAAGGAAGACCTGATCACAGGTGCTGCAGCAGCTGCGGCAGGTGGTTATACAACTGTCGTATGCATGGGCAATACAGTACCGGCGATGGATAGTGCTGAACTGCTCACAGATGTACTGGAACGTGCAAAGACACTGCCGATTCATGTGCTGCAGGCAGCTAATGTTACAAAGAAGATGCAGGGTCAGGAATTGACAGATATGGATGCACTTTATGCGGCAGGGGCAGCCGGCTTTACTGATGATGGTGTGCCGATTGCGGATGAAAAGGTTATGGTTGCAGCACTGAAGAAGTGCAGAGAACTGAATGTACCGATCTCATTGCATGAAGAAGATCCGGCATTGATGTACAGTCCCGGTGTCAACTATGGTGAAGTATCCAAAGCTCTTGGTTTAGGCGGAGCACCGGCGGAAGCGGAATATGTTCTTGCAGGACGTGATATTCTGCTGAACAGAAACATCGGTGCCAAGCTGGATATCCAGCATATCTCCAGCAAGGTGACTGTAGAGATTATCCGTCAGGCGAAGAAGAATGGTATTACAGTGTATGGCGAAGTAACACCGCAGCATCTTTATGCAACGGAACAGCTTGTACTGGAACAGGGATCTCTGGCCAGAGTCAATCCGCCGTTAAGAACAGAGGAAGACCGTCAGGCTCTGATCGATGGTCTTGCGGACGGTACACTGGAACTGATTGTTACAGACCATGCTCCGCACAGCCGTGAGGAAAAGGCACGTGAGATTGCCAAGGCACCCAGCGGTATGATCGGTCTTGAAACAGCACTGGCATTGGTGATTACAAGCTGTGTTAAAACAGGAAGAGTTTCACTGATGCAGGTTGTTCAGGCAATGACACTGAATCCGGCAAAGATGTACGGCATGGATGCAGGTGAGATTGCCGTGGGTAAGAAGGCAGATCTTGTTATCTTCGATCCGGAAGAAGAATGGACAGTCACAGACAGTTTCCATTCCAAGGCAAACAATTCTCCCTTCATTGGCAGAACTGTTACCGGTAAGGTTAAGATGACCATCTGCAATGGTCAGGTTGTATATTCCGACAGATAAATGCATTATCATTACAGCAGGACAGCGATGTTCTGCTGTTTTAAGTGAAGGGAGAACAGGACATGAAGAAGAAAGCATTGATTCGCATATTGATCGCAATTGTACTGTGCGGATGTACATATCTGAGCATGTTGCTGTTCGAAAAGTATCGGGAAATACTTTTCCCTGCATATCGCACGTTCTCCAAGGCCTGGATCGGTCTGTTATCATGGCTCAGCGGACATACTGCCATTGCAATGTGGGATATTGGACTGGTGATTGTGATTGCACTGATACTGATTACATTGGTTTATACGTTAGTAAAACATAAGAGCTTTCTGAACTGGCTGTCGCATATTGTTCTGATCGCTGCTGTGATCCTGGTGGAAGTGGTAGGGGGATGGATGCTGAATCACTATGCCCCGCCGCTTGCGGATGAGCTTGGGCTTGATGTCAGAGAATACAGTAAAGAAGAACTGTATGAAGCATGTGAATACTATCTTCTGGAAGCAGCACAGTATGCACCATTGATAGAACGTGATGAAGAAGGTCATGCAGTCAGACAGAACTTTGCGGAGATGGCAGAAACAGCAGGATCCTCTTACCGGCATTTAGGTGAAATGTATCCTGTCCTGAAGGGATCAAAGCAGAGAGTTAAGAAGCTCAGTGTTGTCGGTGAATATCTGATGTACAACGGTATCATCGGTATGTTCATGCCGATTACCGGGGAAGCAGGTGTACCTGCAAGTGTTCCGACAGCACCGCTTGGCTATACGATGTGTCATGAAGCAGCGCATCGTCTTGGTATTGCTTCGGAAGAAGAAGCAAACTTTGCGGCATATCTTGCCTGCATGGACAGCAGTGATGTGCGTTTCCTGTACAGTGGTAACTATCAGGCGTTCGGCTACTGTTTCTCTTCGCTGTATGGCATTGATCCGGAACTGGCTTTGTCCATGTTTGAGGAATATGATGAGGACTATGGGGTATGGCTGGTACGTGTAGATCGCTATGATACTTCACAGATTTATCTGAGCTATGAATCGGTTCTGCAGGATGTCTCAGACCGTATCAACGATACCTATCTGAAGACATTCTCTGAAGAAGATGGAATCCGGTCTTATGGCATGGTTACGGATGATCTGATTGCTTATTATCAAAGTCTTGAATGAATATCGAAAAAGGGTACGCATCGTAAGTGATACGTACCCTTCATCGATTTATAGATCAATAAGCTTCCGGCTTCATATCGAAGCTGTAGAGCTCTTCATAGGACATGATATTAAGCTTCTTGAATTCTTCCCAGCACTTTTCGACCAGTTCGGAATTGCCATAAGCTTCCAGAGCACCCTGGGCAAGAACCTTGCCGGCTCTGACAGCAGCACGCATGCCGATCTGGTTGCCGGAACATGCAGTGACGACCCAGTGATGACCGGGAGATACTGCGACGGAACCGCCGCCATGGATGTGCGCAGTCGGACAGAAGTAGGACATATCAGCGGCATCTGTGCATGTCAGATGTTCAGTATCAAGACCGCCGTATTCACGCTTAGGATCATTCATGACTTCATGGAAGTCTTCCGGAGCATCATTGCCTGTGAAAGCCTTGGTGATATCACGTGCCCACTGCTGTTCTTCTTCTGTATAAACAATATCGGGAATCTGCTGGGCTACAGTATTGAGGTGTTCACCTAATGTGACATTTTCATAGAAGTAGGGGATTTGGAAGAACAGACCTGCATCCAGACGTGTATCCGTCATTTCAGATGCACCTTTGGCACACTTGAGAACGCGGTTGTACAGATCCTTGGCACCTTCCGGAGTTGCACTTCTGCAGAAATACTTGACGCTGGCAAAGTCGGGCACGATGTTCGGCGCAGAACCGCCGTTGGTAATCTGATAATGCACACGGCAGTCCGGTGTGACATGTTCTCTCAGAAATTCGACACCCATATTCATTAACTGTACGGCATCCAGTGAGGATCTGCCTCTCCAGGGAGCACCTGCCGCATGTGCGGATGTACCGTGGAAGTTGAAGTTGGCAGCCATGACGACCAGACCATGCTGAGGTTCTGTAGAGAAAGGCGCAGGACCGGGATGCCACATGATCGCCATATCCATATCCTTGAAGACACCATCGAAAGCAAGCAGTGACTTGCCTCTGCCTACTTCTTCACCAGGTGCTTCTACCATACGTACAGTACCCTGAATGCCTTCCTTTTCCATAGCATAGCGTAAAGCACAGGCAGCACCCATGCAGGCACCGGCAATCAGATTATGACCGCAGCCATGACCGGGACCTTCTACCAGATTCTGGAAGGCATCACGTGTCTGGCCTAAACCGGGCAGTGCGTCCAGTTCGCCGACGATACCGATGACAGGCTTGCCGGAACCGAATTCAGCGATGACAGCGTTGGGCTTTTCAGGATTCTCCTTTAAACCCTGACCGGCTCTGACCAGCTTTACAGTATCAAAACCCTGATCCTTGACGAAGTTGTATGCAGCAGTTGCGGCATGTGTGTTGTTGAGACCTGTTTCAGGATGATCCCACAGATCCTGCATGAAGGAATCGAGAGCAGCTTCATTGTTTTCATACCACTCTGCAATCCATTTGTTGAGTCCATTTACTTTTTCCATTTGATTATCTCCCTTGAAATGCGTGTATTCAGCGTATCACGCAGACGATAAAACGGAAGCAGAGAGTTCACTGTTTCTGACGGATTTCATCGTATTGCATGAAAAGTTCTGTAAAACACTGTGAATTCATCATGCATTAACTTTTGAGCGGGCAGTGCTATAATGATGCCTGCTATGAAAAAAGTAAGAAATATGTCCGCAGCAGACATTATCACCAGCTGCATTGTTGCATTTGTATCACTCTTTATTAATGGTTTAGGTGTTTATCTGACGATCCATGCCAATATCGGTGCAGGTCCCTGGGATGTACTGAATCTTGGTGTATCCAGGACACTTGGCATCATGTACGGCAATGCTTCCATTGCCATCTCTCTGACCATTCTGGCTATTGATATCTTCATGAAGGAACCGATTGGTCTTGCGATGATTATCGATGCATTGACAGTCGGCAAGGCTGTGGATTTCTTCAACTGGATCAATATTGTACCGACACCTAAAAGTCTGATTGCATCTATCATCATGATGTTCATCGGTCTTGTGATTATTGCCTATACCCAGTTTACCTATATGTGGGCAGCACTTGGATGCGGTCCTCGTGATACGCTGCTGGTCGGCCTCAAGAAGCATATTAAGAAGATTCCCATTGGTGCTGTCAGCATCTGCCTGCTTTCCTGCGCAACCTTCATCGGCTGGCTGCTGGGTGGTCAGGTTGGTATCGGTACACTGATCTGTGCATTCTGTGCAGGTCCGATCATGCAGTTTGCCTTCCAGTCCGTAAAGTTTGATGCAACCGGCATCAGACATCAGAACATTGGTGAATCCATTGCCGTACTGGCAGGAAGAAAGAAGTAAGCAGATATGGAATACAGAAGATTCGGTAGTGAAATCGTTGTGCGTCTTGATACCGGGGACGAGATCACAGAACAGCTGCAGGCAGTGGCAGTAAAGGAAAACATAAAGCTGGCATCCGTCAGCGGCATCGGTGCCGTCAGTGAATTCACTGTCGGTGTCTTTGATCTGGATGAGAAACGCTTTGTCTCTGAAAACTTTGCCGGTACCTATGAGATTGTCTCCTTAACCGGAAACATCAATACCATGAATGGGGAATATTATGGTCACTTCCATCTTGCGGCAGGGGATCGTGAAGGTCATGTCTTCGGCGGTCATATGTCCCGCGGCGTCATCTCCGCTACCGGTGAGATCTTCATTCATGTGATTGACGGTACAGTGGATCGTCGTAAGGAAGAAGTTAACGGCATCAATATTCTGAAGTTCTGAATTATCTCTTCTTAAGGGAAAAGCAAGATACATTCCGTAAGTGATTCGCTATAATGAAGACAAAGAGATACATTTTGTATCAATGGAGGTTATTATGGCAGAAAAGGATTTTCTGAGCAGCTTAGGCGATACAATTGCAAAGGGCGTAGATGCTGCGACAGCTAAGGCTAAGGAGTTTTCCGAAAGCCCTGAAGGCAGAAAGCTCAAGGACCAGCTGGAAGTCGGTGTGGAAACACTGAAGATCAAGGGTCAGGAACTGACAAACAAGGCCAAGGAATATGGTGAAACAGAAGAAGGCAGAAAGCTGAAGACACAGCTGGATGCTGGTGTTGAAACCATCAAGGCCAAGGGACAGGAACTCTCCGCAAAGGCTAAGAACTATGCCGCAAGCGAAGAGGGGCAGGCAATGAAGGCTAAGGTCGAAGAAGGCGCTAAGAATGCAGTCACATTCGGCAAGGGGCTGGCTGACCGTATTGCCAAGGAAGCCAATTCCGCTCTTGATAAGGTGAAGAACAAGTAAACATCATTCCGGCATGTGCTGTTTCACGCAGTACATGCTTTTTATTATCAAGGAAAAGGGCATAAATTACGCAAATTCGGATTTCGTTACACGGACGGATTGCAAGTTGACCATATTCCTGTATAGGACTAGAATTACTGTGTATATAAATGGTTTTGAAACAGAAACCAGGAAAGGAAGAAATTACGGAAATGGACCCATTAGGCAGTCGACGATCTCGCATGACACATATGAATAGCAGTCGCTTTTCCGTGATGATCTTCTGATCGGAATAGTTACATTAATACTGCTTTTGTGTTGTGCCTCGCCGTATCGGTTTTTTGACGGAAGGAGGCTTTTTATTTGTGATGGACGAAAAGGAAATCCTGGCTCAGGAAGAAGAGCAGACAGCAGAACATGAAACTTCAGTGGTGGAAGTCGAAAGCGAACAGCTGCAGGAAATGGCAGATGAGCTGAAGGAAGAACTGCGTGAAGAAGCGAAAGCTGCTGAAAAGAGAAGTGAAGAAGAAACACAGCAGGAAGAGAAGACTTTCAAGAAGTCTGACCTTCTGAAGCTGATTGTCCGCAGACGTTATCAGGAACTGCGTGAGATTACGGAAGAAGTACAGCCTGCCGATCTTGCGGAGATTCTGGAAGACATGGACGAAAACAACCGTCTGGTTGCTTTCCGTCTGTTAAAGAAGGATGTAGCGGCAGAAGTATTCGCATATCTGGATGCGGATATCAGAAGTGACATGGTAGAGGCATTCTCCGATACCGAACTGCTCCATGCGCTGGAACAGATGTCATTGGATGATGCGGCCGACCTTCTGGAAGATATGCCTGCCAATGTCGTTAAGCGTATTCTGGAGAAGTCCAGTGAAGAAACACGTGTGAGTCTGAATAAGCTGCTGAATTATCCTGAAGATTCCGCAGGTTCCATCATGACTCCCGAATATATTCGCCTGCGTCGTGATGACACAGTTGAACAGGCATTTGACACAATCCGCCGTGATGGTGAAAATGCCGAAACAGTATATACCTGCTTTGTTGTAGAAAAGAGCAAGCTGGTTGGTATTGTCAGTGCTAAGGAACTGATGCTGGCTAAGAGAACAGATATCGTCGCCGATCTGATGGATGAGAATGTCATTAGTGTAAAGGTTACTGACGATAAGGAATTTGTAGCCCGTGAAATGCAGCGTTACGACTTTGCGGCAATGCCTGTTGTTGACAATGACGGTATGCTCGTCGGTATCGTAACCATCGATGACGCGGTGGACGTCCTGACGGATGAATCTACAGAAGATATGCAGAAGATGGCTGCGATCCTGCCTGGTGAAGACAGCACAAGCTACTTCAATACTTCTGTTTTATCCCATGTCAAGCAGCGTATTCCCTGGCTGCTGATCCTGATGCTCTCCGCTACTTTCACAGGTATGGTAACAACTAAGTATGAGGATGCGATTGCATTACTGCCTCTGCTGGTAAGCTTCATGCCTATGTTAATGGATACTGCCGGTAACTGCGGCAACCAGTCTTCTACTCTGATGGTCCGCGGTCTGGCCCTTGGAGAAGTAGAAATGTCCGACTGGATGAAGGTTCTCTTCAAGGAAGTCAGAGTCGGTGTCATCATCGGTGTGATTCTGGGGCTGGTTAACTCTCTGCGTATCTGGCTGATGTATACATACATTCTGCCTGGACAGGTAACCAACATCGGTGCGTACTGCTTCGTTGTTTCCATTGCCCTGATCGCTGCTGTTATGCTGGCAAAGGTTGTCGGCGGTATGCTGCCGCTGATTGCCAAGAAGCTTGGCGGTGACCCTGCAATTATGGCAACTCCGTTCATTACTACCATCGTCGATGCTGGTGCGCTGATCATCTACTTCCGCATTGCATCCGTGGTTTTCAGACTTTAAATATTCACAGTCATCAGGCGGTGATCCGAATACGGGTCATCGCTTTTGATTTTCCAAGATAATTTATGAGTAATTAAAGATCATGTATTTGTGAAATCGTTGACTTGATAGCAGGTATCAGGTTTATGATGCATTCAGGAGGAAAAGTTATATGAAGAAACTCATTTCTGTTCTTGTTTCCGGACTGATGGCAGTAAGCCTTGCTGCATGTTCATCCACTTCTTCTGTGAAGGAAGAAACAGGAATCTACACACCCGGTACCTATACTGCGGAAGCAGAAGGTTTCGGCGGTACAGTCACTGTCACTCTGACAGTTGATGCAAACAGCATTACTGATGCTGTTCTCGAAGGCGCAGGCGAAACACCGTCCGTTGGCGGTGCTGCTCTTGAAACTCTGGCACAGCAGCTCAAGGATGCTAACAGTGCTGAAATTGATGGTGTATCCGGTGCTACTGTAACATCCGGTGCTGTCAAGGCAGCTGCAGCCAAGGCTCTGGCTGAAGCTAAGGGTGAAGAAGCATCTGCTGAAAAGGCACCTGTAGCTGATGGTAAGTACACAGCTGAAGTAGCATCTTATGCATGGACAGGTCTGATGACTGTTGAAACAACAATCACAGACGGCAAGATTGCTGAAGTTAAGGTTGTTGAAGAACATGACTCCGAAACTGGTGAAGTATCCGGTCCCGCATTCGCACTGCTGCCCGGCAGAATTGTTGAAGCACAGTCCGTTGCTGTAGATGCTGTTGCAGGTGCTACAGTTACATCCAACGCAATCAAGAGCGCTGTTACTTCCGCAATTGAACAGGCAGGCGGTTCTGCAGCTGAATGGCTGACACCTGTTGAAAAGAAGACAGATACAGTTACTCTGGAAGGCTATGATGTCATCGTTGTTGGTATGGGCGGTTCCGGTATCGCTTCCTATTGTGCTGCTGCAGATGCAGGCGCTACAGTATTCGGCATCGAAAAGACTGCAAAGCTCGGCGGCCAGTCCGCAACTACAACAGGTCCGATGGTAATCAATGCGGAAAGTGCACCGTTTGCAGGTGTTGAATTCGCACCGGCTGACGATGTTTACAGCACATGGATTGATTACGTAGGTACTGAAGAAAAGTCCGACATCATCAAGGAAGCTGTTTACAACTCCGGTAAGTATCTGGACTACTACATTGAAAACTTCGATTTCGAATTCGAAGGCATGATCCTGTCCTTCGTACGTCCTGAATGGTCTCAGTTCTGGACTCGTTTCGTTGGTGAAAACGGCACAAAGAACATCTTCGGTCCCAACAAGACATACCAGTTCAACCGTGCAGTTGAAAAGGCAGTTGCTATGAATGAAAAGAACGGCTACCAGCTCGAACTGACAGCTGAAGAACTGATCATGGATGCTGATAAGACTGTTAAGGGTGTCAAGGCTGTTTCTTATGATGGCACAACATATGAAATCTATGGTGATTCCGTCATTCTGGCTACAGGCGGCTACATTGGCAATGCTGAAATGGTTGCTGAAAATCTGGAAGCTATGCCCAATACTGTTGCCTTCACTGTTAACGATGGTGCTGGTATCAACATGGGTAT
>JAZUHS010000018.1:0-26825 GCA_045641845.1 Bulleidia sp.
CAGCGGGATTTCGTTTGATTTTTGCCATATGATTTTCCTGCATTTCCTTCCTCCTTAGCATACCATGTGCAAACAAAAAATCTGCATAAGCAGTTAAGCCGTACGCTCTTAACTAACTTACACAGATTAATTTACACTCTCGCAAATAACTTTGGCTGTGCAATAAACTATCCCTTCACTTAAAAAGCCTTAACTCATCAGTATTGAGCTAAGGCTTTTTTCAAGGAGCGCCTGACGGGAATCGAACCCGCGTGTCAACCTTGGGAAGGTCGCATTCTACCATTGAATCACAGGCGCATGTACCATTAATATCTTAGCTGATTTCAAGGCATTCGAAAAGAGCAGATAACGAAAGTCTCTGCATTACAGAGTACTATATGTTCACGTATAATGTTCATATGAGTTATTGTATTAATCTTCATGAAGCAGAAGATCTGGTACGCTGGTATCAGTCACATAAAAGAGAGCTGCCATGGCGTGATCAGAACAGTGCATATAAAGTGTGGATCAGTGAGATTATGCTGCAGCAGACCAGAATTGAAGCAGTACGCGAACGCTTTGTTATGTTTATTAATGAACTACCGGATGCCTATGCACTTGCTGAATGCGATGATGATCGTCTAATGAAGCTATGGGAAGGAATGGGTTATTACAGTAGAGCACGGAATCTGAAAAAATGTGCACAGGTACTATGCAGAGACTATCAGGGCACACTGCCTGCTGATGGTAATCTGCTTAGGAAATTACCTGGCATTGGCCCCTATACTGCCGGAGCGATTTCATCTATAGCCTATGGATTGCCTGCTGCTGCAGTAGATGGAAATGTACTGCGCGTATTGGCCAGATGCTTTCTGATCACTGATGACATTCGTCAGAAATCTGTGCGAAAAGACCTGGAAGAGACAATTCTATCCTTATTTAATATATGCAGTGATTCAGATTTTATTTCCGGTTTCAATCAGGCGATCATGGAGCTTGGTGAAACTGTCTGTGTACCTAACGGTAAACCGCATTGCGCTGACTGTCCTATGAACAAAACATGCAGGGCTTTCCTGCAGCAGAAAACTGAAGAGATTCCCTACCGCAGTCCATTGAAGAAGAGAAAAATCATTGAGCGAACTTTGTTTGTGATGCGCGATGGTGATCGTTTCCTTCTGCATAAACGTCCAAAGACCGGTCTTCTGGCATCTTTGTTTGAATTTCCCGGAATCGATCAGAAACTCACGCGTACTCAGGCTCTGCAGATGGTCGAACAGATGGGGATTATTCCCTTACAGATACGCTCACTTCCTGAATCCAAACACATCTTCACACATCTGGAATGGCACATGACTGCCTATGAAATCAGATGTGAACAGATTACCTCTTTAACGAGTGAAGATATGTTTATCGTAAACAAAAAGGAACTGTCACAGATGGCAGTCCCTTCAGCATTCCGTACCTATATTGATTATTACGCTCTGCGTGATGATTAATCACTTATCTTCGAGTACTTTGCGATACCCGGAAATCATGCCTTCCTTCATCTGAGCGGAGGCTTTTTTTCTGATCTTCTCATTAGACATCATTGCCCCAACTGCATACATACCGAGAATCGTACCTCTGCGCTTGTGCGGGAAATCATACTGATCATGTTCCTTGAAGAACTTATGATCTGCCTTCATGAATCCTCTCATCTGATAAATCAGATCTCGGAAGATCTTCATGCCGCCGACACCATAGAACATACGCGGCGGTGCATATTCGTTTTCCAGTGCATAGCGGATATTTCGAGCCAGCTCTGCAATGCTTTCTTCACTCTGTGCAATCCCTGCCATGAAGTTTCCGCCCATATCACTGCGTGCTTCCATGATCATCTTCAGATTCGCTTCATTCTCCAGAGAACCATTTACAATATAGCCAAGCGGCGTACCTTCCGTTACTGCACGATGACCGTTGCAGAACTGTCTGTCATCATACAGTTTGAACAAAGAACCCATGGAATGATCTCTGACAGTAAAAGCATATACAATTGCGTCACATCCCTGAATCTTTGTACGCAGGAATTCATCAAAACCATCATTGTAGACGCATTTACCATCCGATGCACAGTTCATGCAGCCAAGGCATCCACCCTTAAAGGAAAAGCTGCGCAGGTTAATGATATGGACACGATCCATGGACTTTTCCGTAAACAGATTGATCTGATTCTGCAGAGCCACATCACCTTCCTTTAAATCTGTTACAAGGGCAATATCATACACTCTGCGATTATTTCTTTCTTCTTCAGTGCCTGCTGTCCATAACAGATATCTAAAGAAATCCAATACCTGTCTTCTCCCTTTCTCTTTAAGAAGATCTTCCATATCTGCAGATAATCCAGGAATGCAGGTCATACCAAGATCACGACAGTTTTCTTCCATAAAACGATGAGCTGTGACATCAAAGAAATGTTTAGATGTTGTGATCTGACTCATGTATTTACCTGAGAAATCACAGCCTTCTTCCTTCAGTTTTTCAATCAGGATATGCAGCTGGGAAGGAACGATAAAAGTATAGACCGGGTAGGAAAAAAGAATCAGATCTGCTTCGTTCATCTTCTGAATAAGAGGTTTTATATCCTTATATAATAGTGCAGATTTCTGTGCGGCATGAATCACTTCAAATGAGTGTTCAGGGAACTTCTTTGCAACGTAGAGACAGCTATGAAGAGTAGTACTGTATTCACCCTTCGGACTGCCGTTGACGATCAGTGTTTTCATTGTATTTATCCTCGTAGTTTATGATCATATTGTAACGTGATCATATCGGTATGTCATTGCATCATTTGCATGATCCTGCAAAGGAACACACAGCATATTGCTCATATTATTTCAAAGAAACAAGTATACTAATGATGTATGTATGAACGGAAGGAGAAGTAACTATGGACTTCAGCAAGATCAAGGCCATTGCGTCCGATATCGATGGCACATTGGCAATCAAGGGCGGCGATCTGATGCCGCTGACACGAGAAATGCTCAACAAACTTCATGCGCAGGGAATTCTGTTCGGACCTGCATCCGGACGTCCCATGGATGAACGTATTCTGAAGATGGCATCCAAATGGGGTCTCGATTTTGAATTTGATTTCGCCATTGGTATGAATGGCGGTGAATTATGGCAGAAGGAAACAAACAGAATTGATCGTTTCTACCAGCTTCCCCAGGATCTGGTTAAGAGAATCGTTACTTTCCTCTATCCTCTGGACTGCAACATTATTGTTTATAAGAATGGTTATGAAGAAGTACGTGCTAAGCGTATGGATACTTTCATGAGAGAATCCATTGCCCGCAATGGCTCCAGAGTTGTCATCGGCGGTATTGATGTACTTTCCGAGAATCCTACAGGTAAAGTAGAAATTCAGCTGAAGCCGGATGCACTGGAAGAGATTGAAGCAGTCATCGCTGCCAATGATGATCCTGCCTGGAGCGTCGTGCAGACATTCCGCGGACCTGAACATGTCACTTTGGAATTCATGGATCCCCGTGTCAACAAGGGTGTTGGTCTGATTTCCTTTGCCAAGCATCATGGACTGCAGATGGATGAAATCCTTGCTTTCGGTGATCAGAACAACGATATCGGTCTGCTGAAAGAAGCAGGATGGGGTGTATGCCTGATCAATGGTTCCGATGAATCCAAGGCAGTCTCCCAGGATATCACAGAATATGATGTCTTTAATGATGGTGTTGGTCATTATCTGAAGGATCACTTCAGTATCTGAGTTCTTCATTATACAAAATCTCATATAACAGCAAACAGGAAGCAAGTCCGCAGACTTCACTTCCTGTTTTTTCTTTTACTGATAAATCCGTTCAGTTTTTCTTCTTGGTAAAACGACGAACAGTCACTTTGCTTTTCTCTCTGCTCTTTCCATAAACAGGTGCAGGACCGCTGATCTTTCTGCCGTCCGCATGTGTCCAGAGAGACGCAGATGCATTCTTCTTCAATGTCACCTTTTCACTTGCCTCATCCAGAGATGCAAAAACAAGATTCTGTAATACAGTTACTTTCTTCTTATTCTTATCTGCAGACTGAGAAGTTACCAGAGAATCATAGTACTGACGCAGGTTTCTCGGAGTGTTATGACCATACCAGGATAATACTGAATCCTTCAGTACTACAACCTGACGTTCAGGTGTAAATATCGCCTTCACATCTACCTGACCATTCTTCAGAATCAGCGGTACACCTTTGATCACTTCTTCCGGCCGCTTCTGCTCTCTGACAGGCGCAGGACCGGTAATTTCCTTACCATTTTCATTTGTCCAGAGATTAGCTGTTGTACCCCCGCGATGCAGAACAAAGCCTGCTGCTTCATCCAGTGATGCAAAGGTATAATCCTTTACAAACTGCACTGTACTGCGATCAGTATGCACTAGAATACCTGCTTCCTTCATTTCATTGAAGCGGGAACGATACTGTCGCATATCTCCGGGTACATAGGGCTTCATTGTAGAACCTGCAAGAATATCAATTTCACCCGGATTGACAAACACTGCATACACATTTGCTGCAGCATTATTAATGCAGATCGGATGACCATGACGATGTTCGATTTCAATCACTTCTTCTGCAGTTTCTGCAGGAACTTCAGCTTCTGTCTTTGTTTCCTGCGGAATAATTGAAGACCCATTTTCATCCAGCCATACCCCTGCGTTTTCACCACCGCGATGAAGCAGGAAACATGCGGCTTCATTCATGTTGCTGAAGCGAACATTTCTAGTCAGACGAACCTTGCCCTCTCCTTCCGGAGCAATCATATTGTCCTTGCGCAATGTATTGAACAGAAGTCTGTATCTCTTCATTTCCTTGAAAGAATAAGGTTTCATCACTGTACCTGCCAGTACCTCAACCTTCTGATCAGGATACAGATATGCTTTTGCATTCACAGTCGGTGTTGTAAACATCATCACTGTTGCATCCGGGACTGGTTCCTGTTCCTGAACCTGTACCTCTTCACGTTCTTCCGCATGTACTTCTTCACTGTAGGTTTCAGCAATTCTGTACGGATACAGTTCAACAACACGATCAGCCATTTCCTGTGTACGCAGAACAATGACATCTCTGTTCCACAGTTCACAGCCTAGGATTTCTGTATTCATACGGATATGCATTGTACGGGAAAGAACATCCTTCTTAAAACCAAAATCCTCATTTCCCATCTTTGTGTTGTCATACACAGCACACAGAGTCAGATTACCAATCAGATTTGCACAGAATGTGTAATCATCTTCATCATATGTACCGGAGTTATACTTCCACCAGCGATTGGGATGCTGAGGCATGATATGTTCAATATTTAATGCCGATAGATCTACCTTTGCGGTAGCACCATCATGTTCCATACGTTCCAGTACAGCACGGATACAGGAAAGCGCATAGGCGTTAACTTCCTTCAGACGCTGACGAACATCCTCATCACGCGGCATGGCAAGTGCCTTGCCCTTGTTATAGTCAACAAGACCTGTCTGAACAATCTGCAGAATATTCTTGAACTTACGCTTACGGAATGCATTCAATACATTTCTCAGCAATGTCGGGAAATAAGCACCAAGATTGCCATTATCCAAGCCCACCAGAGCACGGCGGATAATATAGGAATCCAGCAGACGGATAATCTCTGCCAGTTCATGTGCAGTAATCTTTTCTTCATTACGCAGACGCAGCATTTCCATTAAGAAAGGTGCTGTTACTCTTGCATTCATCCTGCGATAATTGACCATCGCCTCTTCAGCTTCCGGATCCTCCAGCTGTCCGTCAAACAGCTGATAGCACCAGCTGCAGTATCTGCTGATTTCCAGCAGTTTCTTTTCTGTTGCATCCTTACCTGTATTCCAGAAGTTCTTGAAGCCTTCATAAACTTCTCTTCTTCCGGGAAGTGAATAAGTCTTGATTGCAAGATAATAGCGGAAGAAATCCTCTAATGCTCTGCTGTTAGGATAGGACTGTTCCATCGGCTGCCAGTACATGCGATAGTAACGCTCCTGCAGATCATTGGTATGATTCATCAGAATGTAATTACGAATCAGATCAGCAGATGTTAAAGGTGCACCGGTAGAATTAATGGACTCAAAAATCTGCTGAGCATTATCTGTATCTGCAAGCGGAAACTGCAGTACATCTATTCTGCTGAGAATATCAAGAATCTCTGCAAGAGAATGCTTTCTTGCCATCTGGCAGATACGGCGATAAATACTCTCATAGTTTCTGAATACATTGGACTGCTTTTCCTTAGGACTGAGCAGATCCTCTGATCCATATACAAGACGGGCAAAGACATCATCATTGGATACCTGAGGCTTCAGACGGAAAGAAGCATCTCCCATAGCATGTCTGTTGAACAGATAGTAGTCATCAATCATACCTGCAACATACTGCTCTCCCTTTTCCAATGCCAGCTTTCTTAATGCAAGCAGAAAGATAAAGGAAGTGGTCATGCGCTGCTGTCCATCGACAATCAGCAGCTGACGGAACATTGCAGCAATCTTTGCGTCCGTATAGATAATGATACCCAGAAAATGGTTTGAAGTTTTCCCGGAAAGAAGACGATCGATATCATCCATCATCTGTGCTGTTTCCTTTTCGGGAGACCATGTATATGTTCTCTGATAAACCGGAATAACAAACTGAGAACCCATGGTCGTCTTAATAAAGTCACTAAGACTTGTACGAGCGGGCTGTTTAATCATGTATACCTCTTCTATTGTGCAGTCCTGTTTAGCGAATACCTGCAGTACTCTATATTACTGCTTTGAGCGCTGTATCATGATTTCATCAATTCCGGTACGCAGAAGAGAAAACATATTTCCTACGTAAGTGGATGTCTATCATCCAAAATACCTGCAATTAAACTGAAATGCCGGTGTGAAATCATCATAAATATATATCCAGACCGCACGATTATTATACCTGTATACGAAGATTTGTACAGCAGAGCGAATTTTGCCTATTATTTCGATCTCTTTTAATCACTTTTTCAATATTGATTAATAGTAGAAGCTAGTTCTACAGGGAAGAGGTAAGTTCTACCCTGTAGAATTTTGTTATTCGGAAGATGAAAAGAGATGTAATTAAACGGATTAACAGGCGCTGAGTTTCTATCTGTAATAAGTGAAAAAATATACTGCGCTGATTAAATTCTACTGTTATCATGATGGTGTAATCACTTCGTTCAGGCATTATGAAAGCTCGGCATTAATTATCTGAATTTTTCAGAATAACTAAATGCGATTGGTATACGTGCTGAGGTCCGATTGACTTTCTGGTATCCGAATGGGTGACTGCTTTTGACGGATCTGACGTTTGCGTCGTCAGATATGTCCCTTTTGCGGAAAGGGACTGATCAAAGATGAGTGCGATCGGTGAGAGGATCGTACTTTTTTCTTTAAGCAGCAGGTTCAGTACCCTTATTGTCTGCGTTCGAAGCCTACCGCCAGTAAAGACATAAGTACATATGTACCTGAAGACTGATCATAGTTGATATATGCCTGTAAAAGTAACTTCCACTTCGGGGTGGAAGTTACCTATGCAATTATAGGTTTTTCTACATTTTTCAATTTTCCTCTTGATTTAGTTGTGCATTAAGTATATTATAAATGAGCTACACAGATGGTGCGTTGGTGAAGCGGCTTAACACACCGCCCTTTCACGGCGGCATTCACGAGTTCGAATCTCGTACGCATCACCATGTAGGGGTGTCGTATAATGGTAGTACATCGGTCTCCAAAACCGCTAGTGGGAGTTCGATTCTCTCCACCCCTGCCTAAGAAGACTGTCGGAAATGACAGTCTTTTTTGTTACCAATCGATGCAGCCGATCATACAGATAGTTATGCAAACTCACTCGCCATGCAACTTTTTCTAAAAACCAGTTGCATTATCTCCAAGTACATGATAATATGATTAAGTAATAAGCCGATGGTGCGTTGGTGAAGCGGCTTAACACACCGCCCTTTCACGGCGGCATTCACGAGTTCGAATCTCGTACGCATCACCATTAAAAAAGATGTCAGTAGACATCTTTTTTCTTGTAGTCGGACACATAAGAAAACAGCCTGTCTATCCAATATCTGACCGGCCATTTTTCTTATTCATCATGTATTTTACTGAACCAGTATTTTAATCCGGCAAAGAGTATTGCATCAGAAGCAGTCCATGCAGCAATCTCTGCCCAGAACATTGCATAGGAACCCATAAACCGGGAGATTAATAATGCTGTTACAATTCTGGCAATAAATTCAGCAATACCGGAGATCATCGGTGTTGTTGTATCACCGAATCCCTGCAGTGAAGATCTTGATACATGCAGGATATAGAGAACCGGCAGAAGACCGGCCAGAATGCGCAGGAAATGCATTGCATGCATACGTGCCTCTTCTACTATGGAAGGATTGCCGGTAAGGAACGCAGATGTCAGTACATTTCCCCACTTCAGCATAATCATTGCCATTACCAAGGAAGTTCCAATTGCAATCAGCACTGAATCCCGATATCCCTTTCTGATGCGTTCATATTCGTGAGCACCACAGTTCTGTCCGATATATGTAACCATCGCAAAACCATAGGCAATCGCAGCTACTTCCAGCAGTCCATATAGTTTGTTCGTCGCAGTATATCCGGCAATGAAAGCCATCTCAAATGTATTTACGCGGGACTGTACAATCATACCGCCAAAGGCAATCAGAAGATTACCGGTCATCATCGGCATAGACAATTTAACCAGCAGTGCATCAAGAGGCAGATCACTTTCAAAATGATTCTTCTTCAGTTTCAGGAAATCAATTCTTCGAATCGTGCGCAGACACCATAATCCACCTGACCCCTGAGCAATGACTGTCGCAATCGCTGCACCGCGAATACCAAAATCCAGATAGCGCACAAGCAACAGATCAAGTAGAACGTTCAGCGCTGCAGCTCCCGCCATCGCTTCCAGAGGTGTTCGCGAATTGCCGAATGCTCGTAGTACGGAAGATGTAAAGTTCAACAGCATTGCCAGCAGAAGTCCGGCAAATTTCACTGACAGATACTGTCTTGTCATCCATGCAATCTCAGCAGGTGTATTCAGCAGGTGAACCATCGGATTGATCATCAGCTCTGCAAACACAGTCATAAGCAAGGAGAAGCCAAAGCACAGTACTACTGCATGTGCCGTAGTCTTCAATAGATGTTCTGTATCATCTGCCCCGAAGTCCTGTGCCATTCTTATTGAACAGCCCTGAGCAGCCGCCTGAATAATACTGATGATCAGATAATCAAACCAGTCTGCAGATCCTAAAGCAGAAAGAGCTTCTACCCCTAACGTACGTGAGATGATCAACGTATCGGTAATCGTATAGATCTGCTGGAACATATTTCCGATCATTAACGGAATTGCAAAAAAGAAGATCAGTCTCGAAGGACTGCCATCTGTCATTTTCTTTGTATCAGTCATATGTGCATTCTATCATATCCGTTCTATATATTTGAGCATTATACAATCCAGGAAATGAACTGGCATAGAAAAGAAAAAAAGCCTTTCGGCTTTATTCCTGATTCAGTATATCCTTACGTAAAGGTTTAATTCTAGTCAGTACCATACGAGCAACAATACCGGTGAGAATACCCATCGGAATGGAACCGATCAGAAGATACGGCAGAATGACCGCAATACGAGGCTGCATATAGAATGCCATAACAATCATAACCTGTCCTACAGAATGGGCAATCGCACTCAGAATCGATGTAAACATCAGTGAGCTCTTAGCCTTATCCAGAACAATCAGTACAATACTGGAAAGCACGACACCGCCAAGGGAAATCCAGAAGGTAGAACCGAAGATCAAACCTCTCATCAGATTAGCAATGACAACTCTCATCGCATTGACGATGATCATTTCTTTTACACCCAGCAGTTTAATCGTTACCAGAGCAACAATATTCGCCAGACCGATACGTACCATATAGAACACAGCACCAATGTACATGGATTCGATAATGGAAAGCGTAATCGCCATAGCACTTAATAATGCCAGATATACGAAGTGTTTAGTACGAGCAGTACGCATATCAGTTCCTCAGCGCAACGTAGATATCATTCGGCATACAGTAGATCGGGAAGATATCATCAATACCCATCCAACCCATACCAGAGCATACATGATTCGGACACTCTTCATTTGTTACATGCCACTTGCCATCCTTAACTTCCACCTGTACCTGTCCATAATCACCCTGCAGTGTATAAATGTTATCAACACTGGGATTAAAGGACTTAACAACCTTGTTGTGATAGAAGATATCTACAGTAAACATAGAGGGATCTCTTTCCACAGGTTCAGCTGAATTCTGTTCAGACTTATCGGATTCTTCTTGCTTCTCAGTTTCAGTATCTGCAGCAGTTTCAGAGCCGGCAGGTGAAGCAGAATCTGAAGAAGTATCGGTTTCAGCTGCAGACGCAGCCGGAACAGTAGGCTGAACAAGCAGTTTAGTTCTCATCAGTGCAATCGCAAGCACAGATATAATTGCCAGAATGGCAATAATAATCATTTCCTTCTTTTTCATAGCGTACTGATTATATCACATAAACATTCTATGACTTTACTCTTATACGCAAAGTTCAGATAAACTTCAGTTAGAAGCAAGGTTATTTGCCAAGCAGAAAAAAACCATACCCTCGAAAGGATATGGTTTTCAAGATCATTCAGCACGTGGGAGTTGATGCCTGCTTGATCAAATTGTCAATTTAGCTTAAATTAAGCTTCTTCAACCTGGTTGTTAGCAGCGATGACGAACGGTGTGTAAACCAGAGTGGAACCACCCAGAATGATGATGAGCTGCATGATACCGCCCATGATCTTACCACCGGAAGCCAGGAATGCCAGGATGCCACAAGGTGTTGTCCAAGGAGCATCTACAACGAGGATAGGCATAATGCCGAGTCTAGTTGTGAAGTAACCCAGAGCTACGCATACTACAGGAGCAAGGAAGAACGGGATACCGAGCAGAGGGTTCATAACCATCGGGATACCGAAGATAATCGGTTCGTTGATGTTGAAGATACCGCAAGGGATAGCGAGCTTAGCAATTGCCTTGTAATCGTCTCTCTTGGAGAACAGCAGGATAGCGATAATCAGACCACCTGTAATACCGGAACCTGTGGAAGAGAAGAATGTGGAACCGAAAGGACCGCAGATGATGGAGTATGTGTATTCAACACCACCGACAACGCCAGAAGCGCCAACAGCGGGTGTAACACCAGCACCATACAGAGCGTTGTTACCAGCATATGCAGATGTCATGAACGCTGTTGTTACAGGGGACATAACGTTTGCACCGTGGATACCGAACCACCACAGCAGGATCATCAGGAATACAACTACTTCGTAGCCGGGCAGACCTGTCATGATCTTCTGCAGAGGAGCCATGATCTTACCGATAACTTCGAACAGGGACATACCTGTCAGGGATACACAGAAACCTACAACAGATACAACGAAGATTGTGATTACGGACGGGAACAGTACTGCGAAGGAAGCAGATACGTTCGGAGGTACGGAATCAGGCAGAGTGATCTTCAGCTTACCGCCATCGCAGAGCTTAACATACAGCAGTGTGGAAAGCAGACCTACGATGATAGCAACGAACAGACCGTTTGCAGATGTGTAGGAGGAAGCAACTACGGAACCAACAGATACCGGTACGGAAGCTGTTGCATCAACAGCTGTCAGAGCGCCGTTGGAAGCTTCAGCCAGAGCACCAGCATTCATAGTGCCGGAAGCAGTAGTTGTTACCAGAGTGATGAAGGAAGCCAGAGAAACAGCGGGAGCTGTGTTGTCTCTGCCGTGTCCGAGGTTTTCGGAGAAGTGAATAGCAATCAGAACTGCGATAGCAACTGCGAGGAAGTTCATGCAGCCGTAGTTAGCAGTTGTGAAGATGGGTGTGAGCTTTTCCAGCCAAGCCATTCCAGGAACTCTAGCAAGAGAGATATAGCCGTCAGCTGTTGTACAGATAACGAACTGGAACAGTACGCAGAAAGAACCCATGATGACAACAGGCATGTTGTCGATGAAGGAGTCCTTAATAGCATTCAGGACCTTGTTACTCTGCATCTTACCAGCAACGGAAAGCAGAGTATTCATAAATGTCTCGTTCATGTTTATCCTTTCTTTTACGTGTCTTTCAAACACGGCGATACACCTCTCCAACCTTCGCTTCTCCCTGCGGCGTCCGTACGGAAGGTATATCTGAACAGCCTGCATTTCTGCAGTGTTACCACTCTGAAAATCAGAGTCGAAACGTGCTGTTCATAACTAGTTCTAATATATGTGATAAATACGAAGTGAACAATATTTTTATCACAAATTATTAACACAATTCATTAAATTAACACACAATTGTTATGTGTTTTCATAGTTTGTTTCAGAAACAAACATTTTCATATCCAATTATGGATATATATTGTTCGTTCTTTTCCTTTTTCCTACATGTCAGGGGATTCATTCTGGATAATACTGAATATTTCCATGATTACAAATCACATAATTGCTACTTAATTATCTGTCACTCGGTTATCTGGCTTACATAATTTTTATATATTATTATCCTGATCCGTATATCCCTCTTCCAAAATGAAAAAATGGAGCTTGAGCCCCATCTTTTCGCAATATACATCACTTTTACTTCTTATCAAAAACTGCGCGGCGCTGCGTAGACTGAATCAGTTTTTCACGCATACCGTTGAAGTCTTCGGTTTCAATCAGACTTCTGAATGCCTGCATCTCCGCCGTAAAGGCATCGATCTCCTCAATCAGATAGTCCTTGTTCATAACAAACAGTTCAGGCCAGAGATCCTCATTGATACGGGCAATTCTGGTCAGATCACGGAAAGAGTCACCTGTGTATTCCGCTAAAGAAGAATTATCCTTCACATTCATTAAGGATACTGCAATGACATGCGTCAGCTGTGACAGGAACGCAATCATGTGATCGTGTTCTTCCGGTGTCAGTGTCGCAATATTTGCAAAATTGAGAATACGTGCGATTTCACGTACAGACGCAATTGCTTCTTCTGTATTCTGTTCTGTCGGAACAATGATGAAGTTAGCTGTCAGGAAGCGTCCTGAGTCTGCATAACGGATACCTTTGAATTCACGACCTGCCATCGGATGAGCAGCGATGAATTCAATATCCCCACGCAGGAACTCGTTGATTTCTTTGATCACGGTACGCTTAACGCCTGTTACATCTGTTAACAATGTACCTGTTTTGAAATACTTCTGGTTCTGATGCACCCATTCCACAAAGACATGCGGATAGAGTGCAGAGATGATAATATCAGCATCCTTTACAATCTCAGGATCTGTGCTTCCGGCAGAGATCCATCCTGTTTCAATACCGTATTCTACTGCTGCAGGATCAATATCCACACCGAGAATGCGGAAACCTGCCTGATGCAGACCTTTGGCAATACTGCCGCCTAACAGGCCCAGACCGACAATTGCGATCTGTGTATGATGATTCAGATTCATGCAATAATTACCCCCGTTGCCGCCAGATCTTCAAAGAAACCCGGATAGCTCTTTGTGATCGCCTGTGCTTCTTCAATTGTGACCGGTTCTTCTGCCGCTGCCGCAAGGCAGGCCAGTGCCATTACGATACGATGATCGTTATGGCCATAAACCGTCACTCCGCCTTTGATCTTTGTACGTCCGCTGATTGTGACACTGTTTTCATCGGATGTCATGTCACAGCCAAGTCTATGCAGTTCTTCTTCCATGCATCCGACACGATCACTTTCCTTGATACGCAGTCTTCTTGTATTCGCAAATACTGTCGTACCTTCTGCCTGTGTTGCCAAAGCAAACAGAGCCGGGCCAAGATCCGGGCAGTCGCCCAGATCAAGTTCCGTACCATGAAGCGTATCTGCACTGAAACAATAGCCGTCTTCTGTTTCTGCTACTATACCGCCCATCTTTGCGATCATATCGCGAATGACACGATCCCCCTGGCGTGAGTGATGATTGAGATTATGTACAGTTACGGATGTCCCGGAAACCATCGCCAGTTCCGCAAAGAAGGCTGATTGAGAATCATCACCTTCTACTGTACAGTCAATCGGCTGATATTTCTGACCGCCCGGAATACGGTAGGTCAGGCCATCTTCTTCCACAGCAATACCTGCTCTTTTCAAAGCATCGACCGTCAAGCCGACATAGGATGCAGATTCGTAGGGAGGAACAATCTCAATGGTACTGTCCCCTTCCAGCATCGGCAGAGCAAAAAGCAGTCCGCTGATGAACTGGGAAGAGATATTGCCGTTGACACGATATGTACCGCTGCATAATGCACCCTCAACCTGCAGTACTTCACCTTCTTTCGCAAACTGCAGAGAGCGTTCTTTAAACAGTTCTTCATAGACGGTCTGCGGACGTTCCATCAATTTGCCATGGCCGGTAAAACGGAAGATTCCTTCTGCTGTCGCAAAGATCGGAATCAGAAAACGCAGTGTACTGCCGGATTCACCGCAGTCAACCACACCGCCGTCAGAAGTGATTCTGCCGCCGATGCCATGCACGATGATATCATCTCCATCTCTGTCAAAGACTGCGCCTGCAGCCTGCAGAGCACGGACTGTCGCCTGTGTGTCCTTGCTTTCTGTCAGAGAGCGGATACGTGAAGTTCCTTCTGCCAGTGCTGCTGTAATCAGAGCACGATGGGAAAGAGACTTGCTGGAAGGCAGAGTCACTTCCGCATGCGGAAGTGCTTTGCCGTGTACTGTCTTCTGCATTACATCTTTCTGCCAATGGCATTAGCGACACGCTTGCACTGGTAGATCAGTTCAGCAAACTTCTCAGGCTTCAGAGACTGGGCACCATCGCACCATGCCTGATCAGGATGATCATGTACTTCGATGATCAGACCATCAGCACCGGCAGCGACAGCAGCCTTGGACATGGAAGCGATCAGCTTCCAGTCACCTGTGGCGTGGGAAGGGTCAATGATAACCGGCAGATGTGTTCTCTGCTTGAGAATCGGAATAACTGCCAGATCCATTGTATTTCTTGTATATGTTTCGAATGTGCGGATACCGCGTTCGCAGAAGATGACATTCGGATTGCCGGAAGCCATGATATATTCAGCTGCCATGATCCAGTCTTCGATGGATGCGGACATGCCTCTCTTCAGCAGAATCGGCTTGTTGATATGACCGCATGCCTTCAGCAGATCAAAGTTCTGCATGTTGCGGGCACCGATCTGTACCAGGTCAACATTCTCAGCGAATTCATCAATCTTGTCTGCACTCATCAGTTCGGATACAATCGGCAGACCAGTCTCTTCACGGGCAGCGACCATATCGAGAATACCTTCATAGCCAAGACCCTGGAAGGAATACGGAGAAGTACGAGGCTTATAGGCACCGCCGCGGATCATCTGCGCACCGGCATGCTTTACTTCTGTACCGATACGAACGATCTGTTCCCTGCCTTCAACGGAGCAGGGACCGCCAATGACGACGATCGGTTCCTCACCGCCGACCTTCACACCGGCAACATCTACTACTGTATCTTCCGGATGGAACATACGGTTAGCCAGCTTGTAAGGTGCGGATACGCGCTGTACATTAGCGACCCACTGGTTTGCCAGTACGTCACGGTCATTGATATGAGAAGTACCGCCGACTAAGCCGAAGACGTTGAAGTCTTCACCTACGATCTCATGGACACTTAAGCCCATTTCTTCGAAATGATCCTTTAGCTTTGCGACTTCTTCAGCCGGTGCATTCTTCTTTAATGTGATAATCATGATTCTTTACTCCTTTTCACCTGTAATACGCATTATTTCCGCAGTGACTGCATCCGCGTTGTCTGCATAGACAACAGATGCCTCACTGTATTTACCATATGTTTCCCTGCATTTATCACAATCTGTTTCTTCCTGCAGATAAATGACAATACCATTCTCAGCAAGATGACGCATTGTCTCGTGATTCTTTACCGTCTCACTGCCGCAGGCAATGATGATACCCTGTTCCTGTTTCAGCTTCGCTGCTGTTTCTTCATCCGCTGCCATGACTTCGCATTTCTTATTCGATGCTTTTGCTAAAGCTGCAGCGATGGTGCTGTTATGTTCAGCGTTATTGCCGACGATGACAACATTGCGGCGATCACGGAAGAGATAATTCATGCATCCGTAGATCTTCTCTCCCCCACCCGGTGCCTTGCCGGTAAAGAAGATATCAGCGACATAAGCCTGACGTACCAGCATCTCAAAGCCGCCGCAGGCAGGAAGTCCCTTCACTTCCGCTTCAAAGCGAAGACGTGTACGCAGCGGATTGGCAATGACATCCACAACTGCTTCCACATTTTCAAAGCGATCCAGATCCACCGGGATTCCGTCTGTCTTGGGAGCCATGCCGACCGGGCAGGCATTGACAACGACTGCATAGGAAGCCTGCTTGACATACATCTGTTCATGATTGATCGTACCGGGCTTGCCGAGTACACCGATCAGATCATATGTACCGCCCATATTGCGGATGGCTGTACGTACAGCCTTGGATACACCGCCGTCACCGATAATCGCTACATGCTTGCCCTCGACACTGATGCCGTTGCCTTTCAGCATATCGCAGAAGCCGTTGTAGTCGGTGTTATATCCCTTCAGTCTGCCGTTGGTATTGACGATGGTATTCACCGCCCCGATCTCAGCTGCAGCCGGATCAATTTCATCCAGATACTGAATTACCTTTTCCTTATAAGGAATAGTAACGTTGATGCCATCAAAATCCTTTCTGGCAAAAAAGTCATCCAGTTCACTCTCTTCCAGCTGCCACAGTTCGTAATTCTTTACACCCAGCATATAGGCGTGAATTTCCGGGGACCAGCTGTGACCCAGAGGATAACCGATCAGTCCTAATTTCATATGTTTATTCTCCTGTGAACCATAACGGTCCATGTCTTTCCATTAACTGATCAACAAGTGTAATTGCGACCATACTGTCGACAACCACACGTGCGCGGTGGATGATTGCAGGATCATGACGGCCGACGATTTCCAGTTCCTTTTCTGTCTTTGTCTCGTAATTGACTGTCTGCTGTTTTTTTGCAATCGAAGGTGTCGGCTTTACAACTGTACGGAAGCGGATCGGCATGCCGTTGGAAATACCCCCGTTGATGCCGCCGTTGTGATTGGTCTTTGTGACCACCTTGCCATCTTCAATGGCAAAGGGATCATTTGCCTCAGAACCCTTCATCTGTGCAAAGCGGAAACCTGCACCGAATTCAATGCCCTTGATCGCAGGAATGGAGAACATGGCATGCGCGATCGCACTTTCAAGAGAATCAAACTCCGGTTCACCGATACCAGCTTCAAGACCTACAACTGCAGTATCGAGAATACCGCCGACGGAATCCTGTTCGCTTCTTGCGGCCATGATGGAGGCAATCATCGCTTCACCTTTCTTTTCATCCAGGACTGCAAACTTGCGTTCATTGAGCATCTGAATCTGTTTCTTCAGATCGTTTTCATCAAAAGGATCATCTTCGATATACTGCAGGGATGCAATATGCGTACCGATATAGATACCCTTTCTTTCCAGCATCTGCATGCATATAGCACCGGCAGCGACAATCGGTGCCGTTAATCTGCCGGAGAAATGACCGCCGCCGGATGCATCTTCATAGCCAAGATACTTCATGTGTCCGGCATAATCCGCATGCCCGGGACGAGCTGTATCTTTCAATGCTTCATAGTCCTTTGAATGCACATTGCTGTTTCTGATCAGAAGACCTACCGGTGTACCTTCGGTATAGCCATTCTTAATCCCGGAGAGAAATTCAGGAAGATCATCTTCCTTGCGGGCAGTGGAAATTGCACCTGCTGCCTTTCTCTTACCCATCTGTACGGCAATGTGTTCATAGTCGACACGAACGCCCGGAGGCAGTCCGTCAATCACACAGCCGATCGCAGGACCGTGGGATTCTCCGAACAGGGAGATGGTGATTCTGTTTCCGTATACATTCTTCATAAGCCAAGTTTCCTCTGAATTCTTTCCATGGACCAGTCTTCCAGATAACCTTTGCCAAGCTCATCTGCCTGTACCATGGTGATATGATCATGATCTGCCTTCTTATCAATACGCATCAGATCATAGACAGCCTGCGGATCCGCATCGCACTGCACAGGCAGATGCATACGTTCCAGCACTGCCTTCAGACGTGTACGGATCTCTTCATTCTCCAGTACTGTCATCATACCCATGCCGACGCATTCGCCATGATAATAGCCGTTCATACCGAAGAAGCTTTCATAGGCATGGCCGAAGGTATGACCGAAGTTCAGCAGCTTTCTTTCGCCTGTTTCTCTTTCATCATGTTCAACAACATCACGTTTGATCTTCAGACATCTGCCGATGATTTCTTCTACATGATCACGATAATCATCATGCTCGAACAGTTCAAACAGTTCAGGATCAAAGGTAATGCCTTCCTTGACTGCTTCCGCAAGACCATTGTGGAAATGACGATCTGTCAATGTTGTCAGCACATCCGGATCTACCAGAACCATATCCGGCTGCCAGAAAGCACCGACGGAGTTCTTTATACCATTGAAGTCCACCGCCGTCTTGCCGCCAATGGAGGAGTCGATCTGTGAGAGTGATGTTGTCGGAATATTGATATAGGGAATCCCTCTCATATAGCATGCCGAGGCAAAGCCGGATAAGTCTCCGACTACACCGCCGCCCAAAGCGATCACTGTATATTTTCTGTTTACATGATGTTCCTGCATGGATCTTAATACATCCTGCAGGGTGTCGAAATTCTTGGATCCTTCACCATTGGCGAATACATACATATACGCTTCCGGATACTGATCCATCAGGCATCTGCGCCACTGTTCCGGCACACCGTCATCACTGACCATGAAGACGTGTCCATGTCTTCCGATCAGTTCAGAGGCCCTCTTCAGTACACCGCGTTCCAGATAGATCGGATATGTCTTGTCCTTTGTATGTACATCAATCTGCATAAGCATTTCCTCTTTTCCGTGAATAGAATAAAAGCCATGCGGCATTATCCGCATGGCCTGTCTTGTCCCCACCAGATAACGCCTGACTTCATGATAAAACGGGCGGTTATCCTGTAACTGCCCACTATCTAAAGTAAAAGTAGCTAAACTTTTCGGCGTTAATCTTCTTCATAACTATCACGTACTTCTGATGATACTCCTGTCATGACATGTGTGCAATCATTGTTTTCTGAAAGTGTTTTCAATGAAGAAAGACCTGTAAAAATGATGATTTTATCGAAGCTGAACAGCGACGGAAATCACACCGGCATGTGATTTGTGAACAGCAGACAGACAATGATAGAATACTTTAAAAGGAGTAATTGTTATGGCATTTATCACAGTGAATTATTTATCTAAATCATTATATCGTACAGTACCTGTGAATGTGATTCTCCCCGTTGATAAGCTTTCCTTTGCGACAAAGGAATACAGTATGACGGCAGGAAAGAAGTTCAAGACACTGTATCTTCTCCATGGTCTTTTGGGAAACTATACAGACTGGGTAAACGGCACTCGTATCCAGAGATGGGCAGAGGAAAAGGGAATTGCAGTAGTCATGCCTTCGGGAGACAACTCCTTCTATATCGACCATCCTGATCTTCCTTTCAGCAAATACGGCGAATTCATCGGTAAAGAACTGCCTGAAATCATGGAATTCATGTTCCCGTTATCTCCGAAAAAAGAAGACAGATTCATTGCCGGTCTTTCCATGGGCGGATTCGGTGCTCTGCGCAATGGTCTTGTCTACTCTGATACCTTCAGCCGCATTGCCAGTCTTTCCGGAGCAGTGCATATTCTGGATGGAAAAGAGGAACGCTTTGCCGGAGAGCACTATATCTTCGGTGACTATGAGAAATCCCGTCTCACCAATATGAATCCCCGCGTTGCCATGGAGGAACTGGTAAAAGAAGGACGTGAAAAACCGGAAATCTATCTGGCATGCGGACTGAGCGATGGTCTTCTGGAAGCAAACCGTTCCTATAGAGATCTATTGGTAAGCAACGGCTTCAAAGTTACTTATGAAGAAGAAGCCGGCGCCCATGAATGGAACTTCTGGGATCGTCAGATTGAGAAAGTCCTGGCATGGCTTCCGCTGGAAGAAGCTGATGCAGGAATCAATTCCGGCAACGTGAGAGCAGACAAGCAGTGATGCTTCATCTGCATATCCAGGGAATACTTTGATTAATTCTGAAAGGTATCTTCACACAATGGAGATACCTTTTCTGCATTCCTGCAGAGAAAACGAAAACCGCAGATCCGAACAATCCGCGGCTGTTATCATACGTTAATTTTATATGAAGCTTCTTCAGTGTCAGTGCTCGGCAGCTTTGTAGTTGCCGAAGATGATGCACTCTTCACAGCGCAGCTTCATCTCGTGTACAGCTTCCTTAACATCTCTGTTCTTCAGATTGCCGACGAAGTCAATGTAGAACAGATATTCAAAGATCTTGCCGGGCAGAGGACGGGATTCCAGCTTGGTGATGTTGATGCCTCTTTTTGCAAGAATACCCAGAATGTTATAGAGAGAACCCGGATGAGACTTGATGGTAATCATCATGGAAACCTTATTCGCATCCTTTACCAGAAGATCCTGATGTGTCACAACCAGGAATCTGGTCATATTGGTCTTGGAATCCTGTACAGCTTCCATCAGAGATTCCATACCGTAGTATTCACGTGCACGCCAGCTTCCCAGCGCCGCCTTCGTATGGTCATTGCATTCCTTTACATATTCAACACTCTTGGCTGTATCCTGCCATGCAACAGGCTTGATCCAGGGATGTGCATCAAAGAATCCCTGACACTGTGACAATGCTTCCGGATGGCTGTATGCTTCACGGATCTCCTCGATCTTTGTGCCGGGTACAACAATCAGATCTTCCACGATCGGAACATTGATCTCCCCGACTGCATGAATATCGTAATGACGGAACAGATCATATGTACGGGCAATAATACCTGTAGTTGTATTCTCTACAGGCAGCACGGCATAATCCAGTACGCCTTCCGATACATCCTTCAGAATGGAAGGGAAGTTCTTATATCCTAACTGTTCAATTTCATTTCCTTCAAAATAACGCAGGGCAGCGATTTCACTGAACGTACCGTTTGTACCCTGATATCCGACTTTATCACTCATGCTTCCACTCCTTAATCAATGGTATAATTTTAGTATGCCGAAATTATCAGTTCAACACGAAAAAATGATTGTCCGCATTGTGTCATGCATATTTCTGCCATGTTTTCTTTTCGGCTATCTGTTTTACTCCGGTGTTGAAGAATGCAATTATACTGCTCTGCTCAATGATCCGAAACTCTGGCTGATCTCAAGAACGCTGGCCTTTATCTTCGCCTTCTGGTATCTGTATGCACTGTATCGTCAGGGCAGAAAGACAATGCCCGGAAGAATGATTCTGACCGGAGTGATCCTCTGTGCTCTGATGCTTGCCGCAACAATTCTGATTCCCTATGCAGAAGATGAAAGCTTCATCTCCGATCTGCATGTAATGATGGCCTATGCATCCCTGGTCGTCTTCAATCTTGTTGCCGAACGTGCCTATCGCATTGAGAAAGTATACCGTACGGTTTATCTTCCGTTATGCTTGCTGGCAGCGATGGCTGCAGTCTATGCTTCAAGGATTTCAGGACCAAGCGAAGCAATCTACGGTACTGCCTTAAGCATGCTTACAGGTTTATGCTATTAGCACGAAAGCCCCGCTGAACGGAGCTTTCTTTTAATTATACAGATTTGAAGTCTTTATACTTCTTTGCCGTTTCACTCTGATCGCCGACAAACCAGTAATCACAGCAGCTGCCGCCGGTTGCTTCCGTCTGTGTGCGGATCAGCTTTGCATGCAGGAACTTTTCAAAGATGAAGTCAAAGCGGCAGATGTAAGGCATCATCTCTTCGTAGCCGTTCTGCTTAACAAAGGCATACAGAGGACAGTTCTTCATGTGATAGTAGATACCCTCTTCTCTGCCATCGGGATTGATGTCAAAAGACCATGTAGCAGGCCATTCCCCCTTTGCCTGATGTTCTTCCACAGCCTTTGCATGTATGCTGTAGACCTTATAGTACAAAGGCTTTACATATCTGCGTTTGTTCATGTCTGTGAAGAAACCTACCCATTTATAGTCATCTGCCAGAGCATTGATCAGCACATCGATTGCCTCTCCGCCAATCCGATGATCACTTGCCTCATAATAAGCGAAAAAGCCTGCAGTCAGGTCCATGTTGGATGCCATCATGTTCTCTTTGCCGCCCATATCCGGTGCCTTCTGCATCAGCTGATCAAAGATGATCTGTGCCTTTGCAGTAATGGGTTCAGGTGTCTCATGAAGTACATCTTTGATATAACGCTCAAAGTACTTCACGATGAATTTCGTCATTGTATATGTCATAGGAAAACCTCCTGCACACATTATGACACAGAAAAGAAAAAGCAGACCGAAGTCTGCTTAGTCAGTTCAATATAATCAGTTTTCGAAGAACTTCTTACGTTCAGGAGACAGGTTGTCTGTGTAGTAACGAACTGTCATACCTGCTGTATTCTTAGCTTCTTCTTCAGACATGAAGCCATCGCCTTCCAGCATTGTGTTCAGCATAGCTGCACATACTGTTTCGATGTTTTCAACGCCTGCTTCAACTTCTGTCAGCAGATCCTGAGCATTGATTTCAATGTAGAGCCAGTCCATAGCATGAGCTTCGCCCTTCTTCCAGTTGATGATGTCTTCGTAGTCCTGAGCAGACTTCTTTTCAACAACGGGAGCTTCTTCAACTGCAGGTGTTTCAGCTACAGGTGCTTCTTCAACAACTTCAGCAGCCTTCTTTGCTGTCTTCTTAGCTGTTGTCTTTCTAGTTGTCTTCTTAGCAGGCTTTTCTTCGCCTGTTTCTTCAGCAGCCTTCTTAGTTGTCTTTCTTGTAGTCTTCTTAGCGGGCTTTTCTTCTGCTGTTTCTTCAGCTGTCTTCTTAGCAGCTGTCTTTCTAGTTGTCTTCTTAGCAGGCTTTTCTTCTGCTGTTTCTTCAGCTGCCTTCTTTGTTGTCTTTCTTGTCTTCTTGACGGGCTTTACTTCTTCTTCGGATGTTGTAATAACTTCAGCTTCTGTTTCAGCTGTAACTGTCTTCTTCTTTGCGGGCATTTTTCTAAACCTCCTTGAATCTTTCCAAATACCGCGGGTATTATAGCAAAAATTTAAGATGTGTCAACACCCTGCATAAATTGACATATTCACACATGTTCAACTAAGATAATCATTATTATGAGGTACAGCCATGATTGTGGATCATTATGATATGCAGAAAATTGAACAGGCCTCCGGAAAGGATACGCTGACATTGATGGAATGTGCCGGTGAAGCAGTCGTTAAAGCACTTTTATGCGATACTCAAGCCAATTCTTCCATTCTCATCCTCTGCGGCAAAGGCAACAACGGCGGTGACGGTCTGGTTGTCGCAAGACTTCTGCAGAACAGAAAAGTTAATGTTTATCTTGCTGAAAATGAAGTACGTACACCTGATGCCAAAGTCAATTATGAACGACTGGATGGACATGTGTTCATAAAGCCTGAAGAGCTGGATCAGGCCCTTGAGGAGTGCGATGTCATCCTTGACTGTGTGTATGGATTTTCCTATCATGGCGAGCTTCGCGACAGCGTACGTCCGCTGTTTCAGAAAGTCAATGCAAGCGGCAGGCGCATCATCAGTGTCGATATTGTCAGCGGCTGTGAAGCCGACAGCGGCTACGCGGCCAAAGATGCTTTGCAGGCAGATCTTGTCTATGCATTAGATTGCTATAAGCCTTTCCACATGCTGAGAAAGGATCATCAGAAGTTCAGAGAATGCCGTTTATTATCTCTGGATCTTCCCCATCCTGAACAGGGTACATTCATGGAAATGGATGAGGAAAAGTTCTTTGCCGGCTTTAACAGAAAAACAGAAGTTTCCTATAAGAACACCTTTGGTCAGATGATGCTGATCGGCGGCAGCTATGGTATGGCGGGGGCATTATGTCTCAATATCACCGGTGCAAAGAGCATGGGTGCTTCCTATATTCATACCGTACTTCCTGACAGTATCTATCCGATTTGTGCAGCACGCTTTCTGACGCCCGTCTATCATCCTGTCAAAGCAGATGCAGAAGAGACGATCAAGGATCTGATGTCCTTTGTGAAAGCTATCTGCTATGGCAGCGGTGCGGCTTCCTTTCCTGATAAAAAGCAGGTTCTTTCCCTGCTGTTAAAGGAACATGCCTGTCCGCTGGTGCTGGATGCGGAGGCATTGAGAATCTTCGCTGAATATGAAGGCGATGTACATTCTGATGTACCGCTGATCCTGACACCGCATATCGGTGAGTTTGCTGTTCTTTCAGGTCTAAGCATATCCGAAATTAATCGTGACAGAATCAAAACTGCCTCTGCATATGCCGCACAGCATCATGTTATACTAGTACTCAAGGGTCCGCATACGATTGTTGCTTCGCCGGATGGCAGAGTATATATCAATCAAAGCGGATGTCAGGCTTTAGCCCAGGCTGGCAGCGGTGATCTTCTTGCGGGAATGATTGCGGCTGTGCTGCTGCATCAGAAGGATGCCTTCCTTGCATCCTGCATGGCAGTATGGGCACATGGAGCCGTCTCCCAGCCGCAGCATCATGCTTACAGCATGCAGGCATTTCCGTTGGAGAAGGTTCCTGAAATCATGGATCACCTGTTCAGAAGCCATGGCTTCTGAGCATTCTATCCGGAGGATTTTAGATGACGACCACGCAGGTTGAAAAGATAACAAAAAAACAGGCCAGAAAGCAGATCAGCATCATTGTCTTTCCATTGTTGCTGTACTCTGTATGCAATCTGATCCTGCAGTACGGACCGCTGCTGTTCAGGGAAAAGCTGGAAGGCATATTCCCGGCGCTGGACATTGAAATGGTTGTGATGGTTCTTTCCATTATCATCTCTTTGTTCATTGCCTTCGTTCCGGTTCGTATTTCCGCAGCGATTCTGCAGCTGGATTTCAAGGCCTATCTGAAGAAAGCAAAACTGAATATTATCCGAGCACTTGCTCTGTGCTGTATCGGCATTGCCATCTGGTTCTCATTGACGGCACTGGTCACATCCATGTACTTCATGTTCCATTCCCTGAATCAGCCCTACGAATTCGTCGGCCGTTTCACTACAAAGGCAAACATGATCCGCAACGCCGTATACTTCCTGTGCTTTGTCATTATCCGGCCTTTAACGGAAGAGTATATCTTCCGTGCCGTTGCCCAGCGACAGTTCGGTCATTACAGCCGTTTCTTCGGTGTCATGGCTTCTGCCTTCCTGTATGCAATGGTACAGCCGACGCTTGCGGAAGCAGTACCGGCACTGTTCTGCGGATGGTTCCTGGCATTGGTTACTCTGCGCTACCATTCCATTGTTCCGGCAATGTTCATCCATGTATCCATGGCTCTGTTCAGCTGGCTGATTGCAGTGCTTCCTTCCCGGCTGTTCCTTGTACCTACAGCTCTGATTGTTCTGATCTATGTTGTCAGTATCGGTGTTCTGGCCAGCGGTGCGATCCGTCTGAATATTGTCCATCCCGGCCGCAATGAATCCCGTCTCTGGAAGATCTTCCTGCGTACGGTTCCTGTAGCCTTATGCATCACTGTCTTCCTGATCGGGGCTGTATTATCATTCTTCTTCTGATTCAAACTCTGCTGAACAAGGCAGAGTTTTTAGTATGTCCAAAAGAAAAACCGGTATCGGATCATCTCCGCATACCGGCAAGAAAGGCATCAGTTATCAGCCCTTCAGTCCTTCTTCCTGTCTCTGCATGTTTTCTACAACAACGTCGTAGATGTCACCGATCGACTGGCCATATTCAAGAACCTGCCAGGGTTCATTTGTGTGGAAATGAATCTTAATCAGAGTATCATCACCAACTACCAGCAGGCAGTCACCCTTGAAGTGTTCGAGAATGTAATCATGAATCTGATCTTCGTCCAGGTTTTCACCATCGATCAGAAGCTGTGTATCAAATTTGAATTCCAGTTTTTCCATAAGGACCTCCGTTCACCTAGATTATAGCACGTTCAGTGCAAAAAGAAGAAATCAGCGCAGATTCATGCGGGGAATGTGACAAAACAGTGCCTATATGTAAAGCAGAAAGAGAGGTTCAAACATGTACACAAACAGAAGTGATCAGCTGATGGATATGACGGTACAGCTGGAAAGAGGAATACAGTCCATTCAGGAAAGCAGTGCTTATCGCAGCTATCTTGATACGATGTCACGCTTTCATCAATACAGTGCTTCCAACTGTCTGCTCATACTGATGCAGAAACCTGATGCCACTTTTGTGGCAGGCTATCAAAGCTGGCAGAAGAACTTTCAGCGCAGTGTCCGCAAAGGTGAAAAAGGCATCCGCATCATGGTTCCTCATACCATCCGCACAAAAGCAGAAAAGGACAATGAAGTCACGGTTTTCCGTTCTGCAGCAGTATTCGATATCTCCCAGACGGATGGCCGACCGCTGCCGCAGTATATCATCAATACCATTCAGGGAACCTATGAACAATACGATGCCTTCATGCATATCCTGCAGTCCATTTCCCCAGTTCCGATCCGCTTTGCCGAAACCGGATCACATGCCTTAGGCTATTACAGTCCCGAACATCACGAGATTGTCATTGCCCCGGATCTTTCCGAGATACAGACGATGAAGACAGCTGTCCATGAGATCGCTCACGCCCTTCTTCATCACCGGAATAACCGGAAATA
>JAZUHS010000019.1:0-3576 GCA_045641845.1 Bulleidia sp.
TTTCTTCGATGCCGCGAAATGAATAATATTGTGCTTTTTCCAATAGGTCGGCATACTCCATGAAATACGCTCTTCCGCCTCAGGCAATGCAGAGCGCAAAGCCTGGCGTACAAGCTGCAGATCACTTTGTTTGTCCTCGTCCTGCCGGATGATATATTCGTCAACCGTCCGTAGCTTCTCACCGCAGTAATGGCTTTGTTCCGCCTTTTCAAAGCTTCGGCCGCATTTGGGGCACTTCCACATAATTATTATGTCCTTTTCAACGATGAATTCAAATTCGTTACTCTCTGTTTTTTCTCGGATCCACATAATAGCAACCATTCTCAGAATCAATGGACCCATTTTCATATGCATTGATCAGTTTTTCCAATGTAGGTCGTGTCACACCGATATTTGCAGCGAACTGTCCCTTGTTCGTTTTACGAGACATATATGCTTCATACTCAGCTCGAAACAGATCAATCTTTACCTTTGCCGGTTGTCTTCCTTTATAAACACCTTTTGCTTTCGCAATGGCAATGCCTTCCTTCTGACGTTCCAGAAGATTCGCACGTTCGAACTCTGCAATCGCACCGATCATCGTCAGCATCAGTTTTCCGGTTGCCGTTGATGAATCAATGTTCTCCTTGTTCGATACTAGATGTACATTTTTCTTCTGTAATCTCTCTACAAGGTTCAGCAGATCTGCTGTACTTCTGGCAAGACGGGAAAAGTCGTGTACGTATACAGTATCTCCATCTTGTACAAATTCCAGCATCTCCTGCAACTTAGGACGGTTCGTATCCTTGGCAGATACCTTTTCTGTAAACCATTTTTCGATATCGTATTTCTTTAATGCCTCCTCTTGGCGTTCCATATTTTGATCCGCAGTACTGCAGCGACAATAGCCAATTCTCATTTTCTGATCCCCCCTTTTCAATGCACACAGGTCGTCTTCAGGATATTTCTAAAAACGCCAGCAGATTATTTTTGTGGTCTTATAACAGTATGTATTTACGGTATGTACTTATCGTATTATCACGGATAATAACGGCTGTTTTACTGTTCTATAGACCCATTATCCAACAACGGTAAGGCGTTCATGCATAATACGCACATAAGCAAGTCTCATTAGACAATCTCCTTTGAAAGGAAGTTCATGATCAAGGTAACCATAATATCCTTCTCTTCCGGCTTTTATTCCGCAACCATCAGTGTGATTGCAACCAGAGCGTTGTTGGAAATGACCTGCTTACCTTCTCGAATCAAAGCATTATTCTTATTCAGGAATTCAAGAAAGATGGAAGCTCCAATCCGTTTGCATCCATCCGCAAACGGATGATCCTTAATCAGGAAATACAGAAGATTCGCAGCCTTTTCCTCAATTGTCGGATACACTTCGATACCGAAGACGTTCTGATAGACTGCCGCAAGAATACCATCCAGCTTTCCCTTTTCTTTCTCTACTCCAAATACATCAGAATCAAACTTCATCGAATCGATTAATTTCCTGCATTCTTCATAAGTTAAACGGTATAGGGTCTCACTTCCTTCGGGGCGAGAAAGTGACATATGGTCATAATCATCCAGGAGATCTAGAGCTCGCGTATACTCGTTCACCACTTTATACACTTCGGTTTCATCCAACTCCAATGTTGAGGCCAACATTCTCGATTGAATTTCGACGGTCTTCTGCAAGGTTTGCATTCTCTTCTCATTGATCACATAACCTTCAAGAATGTATTGCTTCAATATATTATTTGCCCACTTTCTGAAAGCTCTGCCTCTATTGGATTTGACACGATAGCCAATCGAAATAATCATATCCAGATTGTAGTGTTCTATATCACGGACAATTTGCCTTTTTCCTTCTGTTTGAACTGTTGCAAATTTTGCAACAGTTGAATCATCAAGTTCTTCTTCCTTGTAAATGTTACGAATATGTCTGGAAATAGCTGATTTATCTCGATCAAACAATTCTGCAATTTGATTCAAGGAAAGCCACACTGTATTCAGCTCCGGAGTAATCTGTACTTCCAGGTTCATATCACCATCTGTGAATAATACGATTTCATTTTTATCCATCACACCGTCGTCCCTCCTTTTTCGTATCAATTATTACACCATCATAAAAGCACAGATCATGACCCTTGTTTCAATTTTTGAAATCAAATAAATCGCAATCTGTGTTTTAAACATTTTTGTTGTTTTATAGATATGCAGAAGAAGATAACAGTCGGCTTTTCAGTATTCTTTGATATATTCAGTTAAGCATTTCTTCTTAACAGGATGAACAGCACAATCACAAGCAGGAAGATCGGCACCGTCAATGCCATAACAACATACTTCTGCGGAACAAGGAATGCTTCAGAGTAGATATGTACTTCCTTCAGAGGTGTTTCCACCTGGTGTCCTCTGACCAGTAGACGATGTGAATTGATGCCATAGGGTGTACATGTGACCAGGGTTGCATAATCCTGTTCAGGATCAATCTTCAGTCCATCCATTTCATGAGGCAGTACAACACTGATCTGATCTACCATGTAGGTCATTGTATGATTCAGTACATGCAGTTCAAACAGATCCCCTTCAATGAGCTTATCGATATCCGTAAATAGCTTGGCACTGGGAAGACCTGTATGTCCGGAGACTGTGCAGTGTGTACCAACACCGCCGGTAGGCAATGAAGAACCTGCCACATGACCTACAGCAATCTGCAGTACTGCTTCATCTGTACCATGGTAAATAGGCAAAGATACCTTCAGTTCCGGAATCTTTACATAACCCATGATCCCTGTACCTGTAATATCCAGGATATGACTGTATTCTTCCAGTTCTTCTTCCGACATTGTCCATTTCGTACCGGATTCTGTCAGTCGTTTGTTATATTCCACAGCTTCCTGCCATAAAGCGTCATTCTGGGAAGTATCCATCTCTTTAACAGCAGTATCGTACGATGCAATCGCACGGGACTGGTGGAAGGAGTTCCAGTAATCAGAAAAGGACGGATAAACAACCAGACCAAGACCAGCAAGCATAATGGCAACCAGCAGTAATGTCGTAAAATCAGTTTTTTTCTTTTTACCTGCCATCCAGCTTCACCTCTGAGCCTTTCAGCCAGCTCTTTGTATACAGTCTGAAATCACAGTTTCCCTGCAGTCCTTCTTTAACGGTATAACGATATACTGTGCCATCCACGCACAGCAACGTCACTTCCTGTCCGGGATACAGATGACAGTACATTTCTGCCGCAACCAGATCACTGTTCCAAGGTGTACCGGAACTATGTTCCAAAGACACCGCATAAGCCTCATCCTTAACCTGCAGAACACCGATCACAGATACCCCGTTCACTTCTACACTGGCATTGAGATGTCTCTCATCTGCCCTGAAAACACCTTCTGTACGAACAGAGGGAATCACATCCATGACAGCAGCACCCAGGTTCTTCTGATTCATTATTTCCGTCTGATAACGGAAATATGACGTCAGCAGAAAAACAGTACTGCCCAGCAGCATCAGTGTTCCTATCAGCATCATCAATGTACTGATGATATCTCTGTTCTTTCTTCTTCTCTTCTTAGCCATAAATCATGC
>JAZUHS010000020.1:0-17884 GCA_045641845.1 Bulleidia sp.
TACCCATCCCGAACACAGAAGTTAAGCACTTCAGCGGCGAAAATAGCCTTATGGTGAATCAAGCACGCTGCCGGTTCAAGAAAAGCGAAGAGCGATCCTCTTCGCTTTTTCTTTTTTCTTCCCCCTTCCTTCCCATCAGCATGATGCTTTTGCATCAATAAGTTGAAAAGATTCACAATACGGATAGAATAATGTGAGTACGTAAGGAGGAATCATATGAAAGTATTTGCGAGTGATTTTGACAATACTCTTCATTTCCGAAACGAAAATGGAGGCTACTTCAAGCCTGAAGATATTGAAGCTGTTAAGTCTTTTCAGGAGCACGGAAATATGTTTGGTTTATGTACCGGAAGACCTGGCAATGGCTTCGGTTCTGATCTTGACGGTGGACCTGAAATGAATTTTATGATTGTATCTACCGGAAGTCTGATTCTTGATCATGAGGGTAATACTTTATACGAAGCAAGAATTCCTCTTACGGATATGTACGAGCTTGAGGAATTGACCGGTAATGATGGTTCCTTATATATTCATGCAGATGGCGATGTATACACACTTTATCAGAGAAGACAGTCATATCCTTCTCAGACAGTACTGAACAGTCTCGAAGAACTGAAGGACAATCATATTACAGGTGTATCCATTGAGACAGTATCTGATGAGTGTGCTGCTGCGTTAACCGAACGATTAAACAGCAGTTTCAAATGTCAGCTGATTGCTTTCCAGAACAGAAACTGGCTTGATATTATTCAGACCTGCAATTCCAAGGGTATTGCAGCACAGAAGGCGAAAGAAATGTTCAAGGCAGATATGGTTGCAGGTATTGGCGATGCATTCAATGATCGTGAACTGATTCGCCTTGCGGACGTATCCTTTACATTCCCGTACGCTCCGAAGGAACTCCAGGTGGAAGCTGATTACGTTGTTAACAGTGTTGCGGAAGCAATTGCGATTTTTGAAAAGCTTTAATATTCAAGTGCAGTTTGTCATAGACTGTACTGATGAAGGAGAAATATGAAAGAACTGATGATCGAAACATCCAGTATGGAAGAAACACATACATTCGGTGAAAAGCTTGGTAAAGCTGCTGAAGAGAATATGGTTTTCCTGCTGGATGGTGACCTTGGTGCCGGTAAGACTACACTGACACAAGGTATAGCAAAGGGACTGGGAATCCGTCGTAATGTTACCAGCCCGACATTTACAATCCAGAAGATATATCATGGCGGCAGACTGGAACTCTACCACATCGATGCATATCGTTTGGAAGGCTTAAGCCAGGATCTCGGCTTTGAAGAATTTATGTATGATGATGGTCTGACTGTCATTGAATGGTCGCAGTTTGTTCAGGATCTGATTCCTGATGAGAAACTGATGATCTCCATCCGACTGCAGGAAAACGGAAACAGAAAATTCACATGTACTGCAGAAGGTGCTCGTTATGAGGAAATGCTGGAGGGATTGAAATGATTACTTTATGTATGGATACAAGCCATATCATGCTTGCGCTTGGTCTGATTAAAGATGGTACTGTGATTGCAGATGTTCAGAAGACATGCTGGAAGAGACAGTCTGAAGAAATCTTTCCCTGTCTGATTGATCTGATGAATCAGACAGGACTGACTCCCAATGATATTGATCGTGTCGTCATCTCCGAAGGTCCCGGCAGCTATACAGGCGTACGTATTGCCATGACAGTTGCCAAGGTATTCTGCGCTATGAAGGAAGTTGACCTGTATACAGTCGGAACACTTCAGCTGTATGCCGGCATGAAGGAATGCCGTGTTCTGATTGATGCCCGCGGCAAGCGTGTATATACATGTACTTTTAAAGATGGTCATGCTCTTGAAGAACAGGCTGCTGAATCTCTGGAAGACCTCAATGCCAGAATTACGGCAGAGGAAACAGTGATTGGTGATGGTCATCTGGTTGGCCGTGAAGATGTTTATCCGAATATTGCCGAGAATTTCTGTTCACTTGAATCTGTCTGGAAGAAAGCAGAAAACGTGCATCTGGTTGTACCGGAATACTTGAAGTCTGCGGATGCATACTTTGTAAAGAAATGATCAGACAGATGACTGTGGAAGATCTTCCGCGCGTTCTTGAAATAGAGAATGAGCTTTTTCAGCCGTTTCCCTGGCCTGAGAAAGAATACTTATATGAACTGAACGAGAATCCCTTCGCAAAGATTTATCTAATCATCATGGACGATGAGGTTGCCGGCTTTGCGGATCTGTGGATCACGTACGAACAGGCGCAGATTGCCAATATCGGTATCAGCCGCCGCTACCAGAGACGTGGTCTTGGTGAGAAACTGCTGAGCTTCTGTACAAATGAAGCAATCGGTGCAGAATGCGAGAATCTGACACTTGAGGTCAGAAAGTCCAATGCGCCTGCAATTGCTTTGTATGAGAAGATGGGATTCATTACTGCAGCAACAAGAAAAAACTATTATGAGGATGGCGAAGATGCATTTCTCATGATTAAACCGATAGGAGGACTTGAATATGACACTGATTTTTGCGATTGAGTCCAGCTGTGATGAAACAGCATGTGCCATTGTTAAGGATGGTCATGAAATACTGTCTGACATTGTATCCAGTCAGATCAATGTACATACACTCTATGGCGGTGTAGTACCGGAAGTTGCTTCCCGTATTCATGTAGAAAATGTATCTACTGTAGTAACGGAAGCGCTGCATAAGGCAAATGTCACAATGGATGATATTGATGCTGTTGCCTTTACTCAGGGACCTGGTCTGATTGGTTCCCTGCATGTCGGCGTACAGGCTGCTAAGACTATTGCCTGGGCATACAATAAGCCTATGCTGCCAATCAATCATATGACAGGACATGTTTATGCCAACCGTTTTGCGATTGATCACGATATGGTGTTCCCGATGCTGGCGCTGGTTATTTCCGGCGGTCATACACAGCTGCTGTGGATGGAAAGTGACTGGAACTTCAAGGAAATCGGTACAACGATGGATGATGCGATTGGCGAAGCATACGATAAGGTATCCCGCGTATTGGGAACAGGATATCCGGGCGGACCTGTCATTGATAAGCTGGCCAAGCAGGGTAAACCGCACTATACACTGCCTACACCTAAGGTGGAAGGCAAGTATGATTTTTCTCTTTCAGGTCTGAAGACAGCTGTGCTGCAGATGATTCAGAGAGAGGAAAGACAGGGGCGTGAAGTCATCAAGGAAGATGTCGCATATGCTTTCCAGGAAACAGCATTGAACATGCTTGTATCCAAGACAATCCATGCTGTCGAAGACTATCAGCCTAAGATGCTGGTACTGGCCGGCGGTGTTGCCGCAAACTCACGTCTGCGTGTAATGGTGCAGGAAGCAATGGCCGCATATCCGGAAACAGAACTGGTAATTCCGCCGCTGAAGTGCTGCACGGATAATGCTGCAATGATCGGTGCGGCTGCGTATATTGCCTGGAAACATGAAGATTTCGGTGGCTTTGAAGTATCTGCAGATCCCGGTCTGATGATGCCCGGTGAGGATGAATAGTATTCGTGAATTTTTCACAGAAAAGTCATTAAATAAAAGTTAAAGGTTTTTCACAAACTTATGAACTTGTGATATGATCATTCTCGGTGATGAATATGAACGAGAAGAAAGTACCTAAAGCTACATTGCAGAGATATCCCGTCTATCTCAAGGCTCTGAGAAAGCTGAAAAATGACGGTATCGACAAGATTATGTCTAAACAGCTCGCTGATTATGTCGGCATTCGTTCGACTACAATCAGACGAGACTTCAGTTTCCTGGGCAATCTGGGAAAGCAGGGATATGGCTATGATATTGATCAGCTGATCTCCAAGTTCTCTGAAGAACTCGGTGTGAATTTCGATGAAAAGATTATCCTGGTAGGGGCAGGTAATCTGGGCAAGGCACTTCTCAATTACAACCTGTGGAATCATGTGGTTGGTGAAATTGTATGTGCGTTCGACATCGCACCGGAGAGTGTGTCCGGTACAACTGTACCTGTATACGGTCTTGATGAACTTAGTGAAAGAATTCCTGACGGCTGTCGCATTGCGATCCTGTGCATTACCAAGAATGTGCAGAATACAGTAGACAAGCTGGTTGCTAACGGCATCAAGGGAATTGTCAGCTTCACAATGGAACATTTCTCAGTACCTGCAGAAATTTCCGTACGTCAGATTGACATTGTTTCAAGCATTCAGGAGCTTGTATTTGAAACTAATAACGAAGAGTAATCAATTAAAGGAGAAATAGTTATGCCTACAGAAATGAGTGTTCGTGAGCTGTATCAGCTCACAAGAGAAGGAACAGAACTCGAAAAGGACCAGCTGGATCTGATTCAGATTCAGGGCTGGGTTCGTACAAACCGTTCCGGTAAATCCGTATCTTTCATTGCGCTGAATGATGGTACATACTTCCAGAATGCGCAGATTGTATATTCTTCCGACGTTCTGTCCAACTATGCAGAAGTTGCAAAGTATCTGACAGGTACAGCAATTTCCGTAATCGGCAAGCTGGTTCTGACACCGGAAATGAAGCAGCCTTTTGAAATTCAGGCTACAGAAATCAATCTGGAAGGTGCATGTGACAATACATATCCTCTGCAGAAGAAGAGACATTCCTTCGAATATCTGCGTGAAATCGGTCACCTGCGTCCCCGTACAAACACTTTCTCCGCTGTCTTCAGAGTCAGAAGTGCCCTGGCATATGCAATTCACCAGTTCTTCCAGGAACAGGGCTTCGTATATGTTCATACACCTCTGATCACAGGCAACGATGCAGAAGGTGCCGGTGAAACATTTACAGTCACAACAAGAAAAGATGACAAGTATGAAGAAGACTTCTTCGGCAAGCATGCAAGTCTGACTGTATCCGGTCAGCTGCAGGGTGAAGCTTTCGCTCTTGCTTTCCGTGACATCTATACATTCGGTCCGACATTCCGTGCTGAAAACTCCAACACAACAACTCACCTGGCTGAATTCTGGATGATCGAACCGGAAATGGCTTTTGCTGATCTGTCTTATGATATGGATGTCATTGAAGATATGGTCAGATATTGCATCGACTATGTAATGGAAACATGTCCTGAAGATCTGAAGTTCTTCAACGAACGTATTGATAAGACTCTGCTCGAACGTTTGGACCATCTGAGAAAGTCCGAATTCAGACGTATGACTTATACAGAAGCAATCGACATTCTGATGAATGCTGACTTTGACTTCGAAAACAAGAACATCTTCTGGGGTATGGATCTCAACACAGAACATGAAAGATATCTGTGTGAAAAGGTTGTTCAGGGTCCTGTATTCCTGACTGACTACCCGAAGGAAATCAAGGCTTTCTATATGCGTCTGAATGACGACAATAAGACAGTTGCCGCATGCGATCTGCTCGTTCCCGGTGTCGGTGAACTGGTAGGCGGCAGCCAGAGAGAAGAACGTCTGGATGTTCTGGAAGCTAAGATGGATGAAATCGGCATGGCTAAGGACGGTCTGCAGTGGTATCTCGATCTGCGCAGATACGGCGGCTGCCAGCATGCGGGTTTCGGTCTCGGTTTTGAACGACTGGTTATGTATGTAACTGGTATGGAAAACATCAGAGATGTTATTCCGTTCGCAAGAACACCTCACAACCTGATGTTCTGATTTTGAACATTCAATGAAACAATCTGCGGGAATGGGATGAGCAATGCAGTCCTGTTCCCGTTTTCCATGAAAGGAGGTAACTGAAATGCTCTACTCCATCAGTAAGGCTTCAAAGTACTATGGTGCAGAAACCGTATTCGAAGACATGACATTTGAAATCAGGGGAACTGAAAAGATTGCCATTGTCGGACGCAACGGCTGTGGAAAGACAACGTTTTTACGCTGCATGTGCGGTGAAGAAGCGTTTGATTCAGCCAATATCTCCATGCAGAACGGTACAGTCATCGGTTATCTGGCACAGAAGGTTCTGGAACATGATGACTGGACTGTTGAACAGGAACTGCGTACGGTCTATAAGAAAGTATTCGAACTGCAGGAACGTCTCCATGAACTGGAGAACATCATGCTGGAGGATGTCAGTGACCGTATTCTGAATCAGTACGCTGCTGTTCAGGAACAGTTTGAAGCGCTGAACGGCTATAACTGGGAATCGGAAATGAAGACGGTATTCACCCGCTTCGGCTTTGTACCGGAAGATCTGAATCGTCTCATCGGTGAATTCTCAGGGGGTCAGAAAACACGTATTGCCTTTGTTCGTCTGCTTCTTTCCAAGCCTGATATTCTGCTTCTTGATGAACCTACCAACCATCTGGATCTCGATGCCATCGAATGGCTGGAAGGCTATGTGAAGAATTATCCCAAAGCTGTTGTTATCGTTTCTCATGACCGTATGTTCCTGGATCATACAGCGGATGTTGTATATAACATGGAATTCGGCAAGATGAAGCGCTATCCCGGCAACTACTCCAACTTTGTCATTCAGCGTCAGAACGATCTGGAGCGTCAGCAGTCCGCATACGACCGCCAGCAGAAGGATATCCAGCGTCTGGAAGCATTGATTGAAAAGTTCCGTTATAAGAAGAACAAAGCTGCTTTTGCCCAATCCAAGATCAAATATCTGGATCGTATGGAACGCATCGAACTGGATGCGACTGACAACAAGACATTCCATGCAAAATTCACACCTGCGGTAAAGGGCGGTGATCGTGTACTTGAAGTGGATAAACTGAAGATCGGCTATGACCATGTCCTGACGGAAGTATCCATGAAGATGCGCCGCGGTGACCGCATCGGCATCATCGGACCTAACGGTACCGGCAAATCTACATTCGTTAAAACTCTGATGGAAATTGTTCCGTCCTTAGGTGGCAGCTATCTGTTTGGACATCAGATTGAATGCGGCTATTTTGATCAGCAGCTGGCTCAGTTCTCTTCCGGCAAAACAGTTCTGGAAGAAATCTGGGATGATAATCCGGAAATGGATCGTACGGAAGTGCGTTCCGTTCTCGGTCAGTTCCTGTTCTCCGCTGATGATGTCTTCAAGACGGTTGATGTACTGTCCGGCGGTGAAAAGGTCAGGCTGTCGCTGGCTAAGCTTCTGCTGAAGCACAGCAATCTGCTGATTCTCGATGAACCTACCAATCATCTGGATATTCCCGGCAAGGAAGCTCTGGAAGAATCTCTGAAGGGTTTTACCGGAACTATACTGTTTGTCTCTCATGACCGTTACTTCGTAGAACAGCTGGCAACCGGTCTGATTCGCTTTGAAGATGGTGTTTCCACTTTCTATGATCAGACTTACGATGAATACATGGCAGCCCGTGCCAATGAAGCCGCAGCGGAAACCGTCAGAAAGAATGAAACTGCAGCAGTAAGCGAGAATACCCGTCGTCAGATTTCACCCGAAGCAATCCGCCGAGAAATTGCCAGGGTGGAAAAGGAAATTACCCGCAAGGAACAGCTGCTGGAAGATAAGCGTCAGCTTCGCTTTGAACCTGAATACTATCAGGACTATCAGAAGATGAATGCTCTGGACGAAGAAATTGACGATATCCACAATGAACTGGCGCATCTGTATGATCGCTGGGAAGAACTTTCCGAAGCTGAATAAACAATAGTGCCCGCAGATCTGCGGGCTTTTCAAATGAAAAGGCAGACATTGCTGTCTGCCTCAAGGCGGAGAAAGAGGGATTCGAACCCTCGCACGCTTGCACGTCTGCTGGTTTTCGAAACCAGTCCCTTCAACCACTTGGGTACTTCTCCGTATCCGTGCAATAAATTATATCATGACGGTTATGGCAATGCGATGAAATTGTGCTTTTTCCATAGGTGCTGTATGCTTACTGTAGAAATCAGAAAAACAATCAAGAGGTAATTATCATGAATGAAATTGAGAGAATCATAGCTCTTTCCAATGCTTTCGGACCTTCCGGCTTTGAGGATGAAGTCGCGGAACTGATCCGCAGCGAACTGCCTGAATATGAAACCGGCAGAGATCATATGACCAATGTCTATCTGGAAAAGGAAAAAGCCAGTAATAAACCGCGTGTCATGCTTGATGCGCATATGGATGAAGTCGGTCTTGTTGCCCAGGCAATCAAGCCTAACGGCATGATCCGCTTCCTTCCTGTCGGTGGCTGGCAGAGTGCATCTTTCCCTTCCAGTTCCTTTAATATCCGCGGCAGGGATGGTCAGCTGCATCCTGCTGTTGTAGCTGTAAAGCCCCCGCACTTCCTGTCCGCTGCTGAAAAGGCTGCAGGTGGTCAGGGTCTTGATATCAGTGCCATGATTCTTGATCCTGGTACAACAAGCAAGGCGGAAACAGAAGCACTCGGCATCGGTATCTGTTCACCTGCCGTGCCGGATGTATCCTGCCGCTATGATGAAGCAAGAGGCATGTTCTACGGCAAGGCGTTTGATGACCGTATCGGTGCTGCAGCAGAAATTGAAACACTCAAGCAGCTGGCAGGGGAAGAACTTCCCTGCAATCTGACAGCCTCTTTCTCTGTACAGGAGGAAGTGGGTGACCGTGGTGTCAAGGTCAATGCCGAAAGACTCAGACCAGATGTTATGATTGCCTTTGAAGGCTGTCCTGCTGATGATACATTCTCCGAGGAATACATGATTCAGTCCGCATTGAAGAAAGGTCCTATGCTCAGACATCTGGATGTATCCATGATTACCAACTGGCGCTTCCAGAAATTCGCACTGGATGTTGCAAAGGAATGCGGTATTCCTGTGCAGGAATCCGTCCGTTCCGGCGGCGGTACCAATGGTGCAGCTGTTTACCATACCTTCGGAGTGCCGGCAATCGTCATCGGTATTCCCGTTCGCTACATTCACAGTTCCAACTGCTGGTGTGCATTGGAAGATTACAGAAATGCCGTCAGACTTGCGGTTGAGATCTGCCGCAGAATGACACGTGAAGTCGTTGAACAGCTGTGAGAATGGCTGGAAATGCCCTGCAGGACAGACTAAATGATCATGTCTGTTCAGTGTGTGCATTGCGATTGATATATTCGTTGTGATACAATGACGCTGATAAGCGGAGGTTCCTAATTATGGCATTCGAGAAACTCAAGAATTTCATCGCTCCCGTTGAGGAAGAAGATGAAGGTGAAGAAATCCAGTACGTTGAAGAAGAAGCTGAAGAAGTTACACCTGCAACTTCTACATATGAAAGAAAGAGAACAGAAAGCGTAGCCAATGCATCCGGCAACGCTCAGATGGTTCTGTTTGAGCCGCGTTCCTTTGAAGAAGCAGAAGAAATTGCTCGTCATCTGAAGCAGAGAAGAGCATGTGTAGTCAACCTGCACAGACTGCAGAGAGATTTCGCACAGCGCACAATTGATTTCCTGACAGGCGTAGTATTTGCTCTGGATGGAACAATTCAGAAGATCGGTCATAACGTAATTCTGTGCGCACCGAAGAACGTCGGCGTAAACGGCGCGATTTCTCTGGACAGCGACGAGGAGTAATCGTACGGAGTACGATGCTCTGGCAGCACATCTGAAGGATCTGAGAGATAAGAGTGAGACATGGCGCAGAACCATGTCTTCTTCGTTTATGAACGAGGAAGAAGTTTCGGCAATGAAGAAGCTTTTTCCCGAATCTCCTTTGATCCGATATGACGGCGGATACCCCGGCTGCCGCAAGCAGAAGGTATTCTTTCTTGCCGATGAAGATGATTTCTACATCGACAATGACATCGTCTGCCTGCAGGCACGCATTGATCAGAGATTCCGGAAAATATCGCACCGTGATGTCTTGGGAGCACTGATGCATCTGCAGATCGACCGCCACAGTTTCGGTGACTTCTGGATTGAAGAGAAGCATATCTATCTCTATACATCCGAGTCCATGGCAGCTTTCCTGAAGACAAGTCTGACCAGAATCAATCAGCTCAATGTTTCCTTTGAGGAAACCGATGAGCGACCGGTACAGGTCTTCAAAACAAAGACCTTTACGGCTGTCATTGCCAGTGAACGCATCGATGCCATCGTTGCCGGACTGGTGCACTGTTCCCGCAAGGAAGCAAAGGAAATGATTGCGCAGGGACTTGTTCAGGTAAATCATGCATTGCTTGAACACCCGGATAAAGTGTGCAATAATAACGATACGATTTCGATTCGCGGCGCCGGACGCTTTGTCTTTGTCGGTGTTCTGCGCAGTACGAAGAGTGATCGCATTGCCGCAGAATTCATGCAGTATGTATGATTCTGCATATCAACGAATAAACAGCTGTGCTGATTGAGGACGCGCCTGAAGAATCGGAAGTGAAGAGAGCCTGCGTATTGGTGAAAGCAGGACGGAAGATCGGATGGACATCACCGCATGAGCAGCCGCGCGCACTGCGTTAAAAGTGTAATCAAGGGCATGTACTGTCACAGTGCATGAACTAAGGTGGTACCGCGTACAAGCAAGCGTCCTTAGGTTCAGGACGCTTTTTTTATGTAAACAAGGAGAAAAGAACATGGATTACAAAGACACTCTGCACATGCCGAATACAGACTTCGAAATGCGCGGCAATCTGGCTCAGAAGGAGCCCGGTATTCTTCAGAAGTGGGAAGCAAATGACCACTACAACGCAATCCTCTCACGTCACAAGGGTGAAAAGACTTATATTCTGCATGATGGTCCCCCTTATGCAAACGGCAACCTGCATGCAGGTACAGCGATGAACCGTTCCATCAAGGACTTCATCGTACGTTCCCATGCAATGGCTGGCTACTATACACCTTTCTTCCCCGGCTGGGATACTCATGGTCTGCCTACAGAAAATGCGATCCAGAAGCTCGGTGTTGACAGAAAGGCAATCTCCGCTGCTGAATTCCGCAAGAAGTGCGATGAATTCGTACACACACAGATCGCCCAGCAGATGGCTACAGAAAAGAGACTGGGTCAGATCGCTGACTACGAACGTCCTTACATCACACTGCAGAAGGAATTCGAAAAGCGTCAGATTCAGAACTTTGAAAAGATGGCTCTGGATGGACTGATCTTCCAGGGGCTGAAGCCTGTATACTGGTCTCCATTCAACGAAACAGCAGTCGCTGACTCTGAAATCGTATATAGAGATGTAAAGGACCGCACAATCTACCTGGCATTTCAGATCGCAGACGGCAAGGGTATCCTGGACAGCGATGACCACTTCGTCATCTGGACAACAACTCCCTGGACAATCCCGGCCAACCAGTGCGTATCTATGAACGAAGCATTTGACTATGCGGAAGTTCAGACAGAAAAGGGTAAGCTGATCATGCTGGCAGCATTCGTAGACAAGCTGCTGGAAAAGTTCAAGCTTGAAAATCAGGGTGTCCTGAGAGTATTCAAGGGCCGTGAACTGGAAGGCATCACATACCGTCATGTTGTACATGGTACAGAATGTCCTGTACTGCTGGGCAACCACGTAACAGATGAAGATGGTACTGGTATCGTACATACAGCCGGCGGTCATGGTATGGACGACTTCCTCGTCTGCACAAAGTATGGCATCAAGGCTGTAAATACTCTGGATACACAGGGTAAGATGAATGAATTTGCCGGTAAGTATGAAGGCTTGTTCTTCGAAGACTGCTCCAAGGCAATCATTACTGATATGGCTGAACAGGGCAGCCTGCTGGCTGTAGAAGCAATCACTCACTCCTATCCTCATGATGACAGACTGAAGAAGAAGGTTGTCTTCCGTGCCGTTAAGCAGTGGTTCTGCTCCATCGATAAGGTCAGAGCTCAGGTTCTCGATCAGATCGACAACAAGGTAAAGTGGCACAATGAATGGGGACAGGTTCGAATGCACAATATGATCGCTGACCGTGGTGACTGGTGCATTTCCAGACAGAGACTCTGGGGTGTTCCGATTCCGATCTTCTATGCCGAAGACAACACTCCGATCATTGAAAAGGAAGTCTTCGATCATGTTGCTGATCTGGTAGGTGAATTCGGTTCCAACGTATGGTTTGAAAGAGAAGCTAAGGATCTGCTGCCGGAAGGCTATACAAACGAAAAGTCTCCTAACGGTGTATTCCGCAAGGAAACAGATATCATGGACGTATGGTTTGACTCCGGTTCTTCCTGGGCTGAACTTGCAGCAAGAGGCTATGATTATCCCTGCGATCTGTACTTCGAAGGTTCCGACCAGTACAGAGGCTGGTTCAACTCTTCCATGATCATCGCTACTGCTGTTACAGGTGGTGCTCCTTATAAGGAAGTTCTCTCCCATGGTTATGTAGTAGACTCCAAGGGTGAAAAGATGTCCAAGTCTGTAGGCAACGTTGTTAACCCGATGGATATCATCAACAAGAACGGTGCCGATGTATTCAGACTGTGGGCAATGTCCTCTGATTTCAGAGAAGACCTCAAGCTCGGTCCGGCTAACATCAAGCAGGTTTCCGATCAGTACCGTAAGATCAGAAATACATTCCGTTTCCTGTTAGGCAATATCAATCCTGCTGACTTCGACTACAAGAAGGATATGGTTGCATATGAAGCTCTGGAAGCTGTTGACCAGTATGTTCTTGTTCGTCTGAATGAAGTTGTTCAGGAATATACAGAAGATATTCTGAAGTATGACTATGTTGCAGCTAACAAGACACTGATGAACTTCATGGTCAATGAACTGTCCTCTTACTACTGTGACTTCACTAAGGACATTCTGTACTGCTCCGCAAAGAATGATCTGAGAAGAAGACAGGTACAGTCCGTATACTGGCAGTGCCTGGATGCTCTGGTAAGAATGTGGGCTCCGTTCCTTGTATATACTTCTGAAGAAGTTTGGTCTTTCTTCGGCAATGATGAAGAAGAATCCGTACATTACCTGCACTATCCTCAGGTTAAGGAATATGCCAACGCTGAAGAAGTAAAGGCAATGTTCGCAACACTGCTGGATGTACGCGCAGATGTCATGAAGGCTCTGGAAGAAACAAGAGCTGCCAAGGTCATCGGTACAGCACAGGAAGCTGCAATTGAACTGGTTGTTCCTGCAGAAGAAGCAGAACTGCTCGAAAAGGGTCTGGGTGCAGCTGCTGCACAGTGGATGATCGTATCCGGTGCAACTGTTTCCACAGGTGCTGAACGTTCCGTTAAGGTAGTCAAGGCTACAGGTACAAAGTGCCCTCGCTGCTGGAACTACAGCAACGAAGCAAACGAAGAAGGTCTGTGCCCTCGCTGCCAGGCTGCTGTTGCCAAGGACGCTGAATAATCAGATATTCTCCGGGATGTATCTCTGTGAAGGGATACATCCTTTTCTCTTTCCGCCAAAAAAAAGGATGTACCCTGCGGTACATCCTGCATGCTCTTAGAGTTCAATCTTCTTGAACTGCTCCCAAGGCAGGTCCTTCTTGCCGAAGTGACCATAGTTTGTTGTAGCTGTGTAGATCGGACGTCTCAGATCCAGTTCTCTGATGATATTGGAAACAGAGAAGTCAAAGTTCTTTCTGACGATTGTTTCCAGTTCTTCGTCGGAATACTGAGAAGTACCGAAGCTTTGTACATTGACGGACAGAGGCTGCGGTTCACCGATCGCATAGGACAGCTGAACCTGGCACTTATGCGCCAGCTTGTTGGCAACGATGTTGCGGCATACATAACGCGCGAAGTATGCAGCGGAACGGTCGACCTTGGTCGGGTCCTTGGAAGAGAAACAGCCGCCGCCGATCGGAGCATATCCGCCATAGGAGTCAACAACAATTTTACGGCCTGTTGTACCGGAGTCACCCCAGCTGCCGCCGACTACGAAGGAACCGGAAGGGTTGATCAGGTAACGTGTGTTTTCGTCAGTCAGTTCAGGATTTACAACCGGACGAATGACTTCGTTCATGATGATCTCTCTGATTTCTTCCTGTGTTACATCAGCTGTATGCTGTGTGGAAACAAGTACAGTATCGATTCTTGTCAGCTTGCCATCAACATATTCTGCTGTTACCTGTGTCTTGCCGTCAGGTCTCAGGAAGGGTGTCTTTCTGCGTACTTCTTCCAGCCTGGCAGCAAGCTTATGCGCTTCGTTGATTGCAAAAGGCATCAGTGCTTCAGTTTCATCGGACGCAAAACCGAACATGATACCCTGGTCACCGGCACTGATGACATCATGGGCAACGGCACTGTTGATTTCGGAGGACTGCTGGGAAACCTTAACCACAACATGATATTCTTCATCATAGCCGATCTGCTTCAGTACATTCAGCGCAATGTTTTCGTAATCAATGACAGCATTTGTTCCGGCTTCACCATATACCAGAATCAGGTCATCCTTGATGGTTGCTTCTACAGCCATATGGCTGGAAGGATCCTGACGCATTGCTTCGTCGAGAATGGAGTCAGCGATCAGATCGCAGACTTTGTCGGGGTGTCCGCTGGTAACGGACTCAGATGTAAAGTACATTTTTGACATAATAAAAACTCCTTCCTTACGTCGGTCTTTTTAACGAACTTGAGAAAGAGATCTGTTTGCTCTTTCTTTATCGCTGTCAGCTTTACCACCTTTCGTACTGCTGCACGCAGGTTGGTATGAGGTCATCGAGCTGACCCTCTCACTCATTCTTGATAAAAGACTCGGGTATTATGCCATGAACTTTATTAAGAGTCAATTAAAGAGATAAGGCTTCAAGCAATCGGCAATCTTTACTAAACTGAATCTGCTATAATAACCTTGCGAGGTGACTGATGAATTTTTTTAGAAATCTGAAACAGTCAGTTCTGGATGGCATTCAGGTCTACACCATCTCCGGTGTGCTGATCGTTCTGTTCATTCAGCTGATTTCTCATATACCGACATATGCATGGGCTTTTGAAAAGCTGTGGATTGCACTGACGCCGTTTATCTTCGGCATTGTCTTTGCTTTTCTGATGCTTCCGCTGCGCAATCTATTCGAAACAAAACTGCTTGCAAAGGTGAAGCTCAGCAGCAGGGGCAAGCGTCGGATCAGTGTTACCAGCTGTGTTATTCTGGCAATTCTGCTGCTCAGTCTGTTCTTCTGGATCCTGATTCCGCAGCTGCTGTCCAGTGTGACATCCTTCGGTGAATCCTTCGGCGGCTATATTCAGCATGTACAGGATTACCTGAAAATGCTTGAACAGTCCGAATGGGCTCCTTTTGCCAAGTATCTGTCTGATCTGGTCAATCGTTTCGGCAGTTATGTCACACAATGGCTAACCGGTTCACAAGGCGGTCTTGCGCAGATTGTGAACTTTACATTCAGCATCGGCAAGGGCATCGTCAATGTCATTGTCGGCTTCATTATCAGTATCTTCATTCTGGCGGATTCTGAAATGTTCACCAAGCAGCTGAAGGAACTGAACTTCTCTCTGTTGCCGGAACAAGCTGCGGAATCGCTGGTTTACATCCTGCGTTTAACTCGTGATATGTTCAACCGCTTTGTCTTCGGTAAAGCTCTCGACTCCGTCATCATCGGCATTCTGGCTTATATCGTATTGCGTATTATGGACATGCCTTATCATGTTCTGATTGCCGTGATCATCGGTCTGACCAATATGATCCCGTTCTTCGGTCCGTTTATTGGTGCTGTTCCCTGCTTCGTCATTCTGATTATGATTTCTCCGGTCAAGGCACTGGAGTTCGGTGTCTTCATTCTGGTCCTGCAGCAGGTGGATGGAAATCTCATCGGTCCGTATATTCTAGGCGACTCTATGGGTCTTCCGACTTTGTGGATCATGTTCGCCATTCTGGTAGGCGGCTCCCTGTTCGGCATCATCGGTATGTTTGTCAGTGTTCCGCTCTTCTCCGTTGCCTATATTCTCATGGGTGACTGGGTACATTCCAGACTGCGCAGAAGACGCATTGTCATTGACGGCGATAATATCAGATCCTGATTCTGCGGAATTAGGATTTTCTTTTTATATAAATGAAAGGGTTCCCGCGGGAACCCTTTCATATAAAGCTTAGAGAGTGAAGAGCATTTCTTCGTAGAGAGGAATCTTGTAGAACTCTCTGGAAGCAACTCTTTCATAGGAATCAATGGAAGCACGTACTTTATCCATGAGCGGAGATACTTCGTAGTACATCTTTGATCCTGTTTCGAAGTAGTCAGAACACTTGCCTGCATTCTGCCATGTCTTTTCCAGAAGATCTGCATCTGCATCCAGTGTATCCAGCAGATCAGCGAAGAAATCAATACGGCGGGATACTGCAGCAGGCACCTTGCGGCCATTAGCAGCATTAAGATAGAAAGCATATTCTGCAGTCATTGCGGGGATGACATCTTTGCGAGTCATTTCCAGCAGTGTGCGTACTTCGATATCCATTGTATGGATGTACTGTTCTTCCAGAATGATGCGGTTGGCATCAATTTCAACAGCAGTATAAACGCCGAGGGAAGTGAAGAGGTTGATGACCTTTTCATCCTTGAGGATCTGTGTGGATTCAATGAAGGACTTCACATTCGGCAGACCTCTGCGTTCTGCTTCCACTACCCATTCATCACTGTAGCCATCGCCTGAGAACAGAACACGCTTGTGATGGTGAATAATATGACGGCAGATGTCTAGAGCCTTCTTGCGCACATCCTGCAGATACTTGAAGCCATCCAGCTGATCAGCAATATCATTCAGTGTTTCAGCCATGATCGAGTTCAGTACTGTATTGGCAAAGGATGCACTCATGGAAGAACCGACCATTCTGAATTCGAACTTATTGCCGGTGAAGGCAACAGGGGAAGTACGGTTGCGGTCAGTATTGTCATGAGGAATGTAGGCAAGATTGTTAACAGGATTCCAGTCATCCGCAGCCGGCTTGCTGGATTCTTCTGCAGACTCGCCCTTATCCAGAGACTTCAGTACATTTTCAATGTAGCTGCCAAGGTAGATGGAAATGATTGCAGGCGGTGCTTCATTGGCACCAAGGCGGTGATCGTTGCCGGTGCAGGAAGCACTCATTCTCAGCAGAACCGGGTATGTATCAACGGCCTTGATGAAGGCACATACAAAAGTCAGGAAACGGATGTTCTCGGAAGGCTTTTCACCAGGTGCGAACAGATTCTGACCATCATCGGTAATGATGGAATAGTTGTTGTGCTTACCGGAACCGTTGATGCCGTCAAAAGGCTTTTCGTGAAGCAGACATGCCAGACCATGCTTCTTGGCAGTCTTGCGCAGAATATCCATTGTCAGCTGGTTCTGGTCAACGGCAATATTGCCAAGAGAGAATACCGGTGCCAGTTCGAACTGACCGGGAGCGACTTCGTTATGTTCTGTCTTAGCATAGATGCCAAGCTTCCAGAGTTCTTCATTGACTTCCTTCATGAAAGCCGCAACTCTTCTGGGAATAGAACCGAAGTAATGATCATCCAGTTCCTGTCCCTTGGAAGCAGGTGTGCCGAACAGTGTACGTCCTGTCAGCTTCAGGTCCAGACGTCTTTCGAAGAACTTTTCATCAATGAGGAAGTATTCCTGTTCCAGACCAACGGAGATATCGCATCTCTTAACATCCTTGTCACCAAGAGCGTTAACGACGCGTGTAGCAGCAGTGCTTAATGCGTTCAGGGACTTCAGCAGCGGATCCTTGCGGTCCAGAGCTTCGCCTGTATATGAAACAAACACTGTAGGGATGCAGAGGATGTTATCGCGGATGAAGACGGGGGAAGTTACATCCCAGTATGTATAGCCGCGTGCTTCGAAGGTTGCACGAAGACCGCCGGAAGGGAAGGATGAAGCATCAGGTTCACCCTTGATCAGCATCTTTCCGGAGAATCGTGCCAGCGGCTTGCCGTCGGATCCGGGTTCGATAAACGCATCGTGTTTCTCGGCAGTACCGCCGGTCAGCGGCTGGAACCAATGTGTGAAATGTGTTGCACCGTTCTCTACTGCCCATTCCTTCATAGCAATCGCAACTGCATTAGCAACGTCTCTTGAAAGATGTGTTCCATTATCAATAGTTTTCTTAAG
>JAZUHS010000021.1:0-10811 GCA_045641845.1 Bulleidia sp.
TAAAGCTGAAACACAAATCCAGTAACTGCAGTTACCGACGTTTACACTACCGTCGTTCTCTGATCACCGTATTCGGTGTTGACCCTCTCCTGTGCACTTGCGGGCACTACATGGAATACGTTGACTCCTATGTTCCGTCACTTTCTTCGTACGCCAATGTTCCGCCATAATTCAGTTCGTTTACGAAGAGGCTATGCAGACCTCAGTATTTGCTTTACATATCTGACTTTATTCTGCATACGTGACGAAAACAAATCGGCAGACCAGTGTGACTTGATCTACCGCCCCAAAACTACTCTTTGGATCCGTAGAGTGCATAAATACGTAACTCTGATTACGTGTTTTTGTTATGCCTTTTCTTCACACAGTCTGTTTTTCGGTACCATTCAGCCTAAGAAGAAAATTCCTATAACATAAAAAAGTCATCACCAGCAACGGTGAAGACCTTTCTCTTTAATCACTTATATAGACACAGTACCTGTCAGCTGTCATCAGCCGGCAGGTACTTTCTTTATGTTCGGTTTCTGCGATCCGTGATTGCCTTGTTGCATAACGTACGGACAATCGGATCCATATTGGTTAACCTGATTCTTTCTGTAAACGCCTGCTCACCCAGCATCTCATACAGTTTTCCGATGAATTCATCAATGAACGATGAACTGACCATCTGAATATCCGCAAAGCTGATATATACAGTTTCTGCACCTGCATGCACGATGTTGATCAGCTCATTACGTGTCATAGCCCCCGTCTGTCTTGTAGAAAGACCACGTGTTTTCTCCTTCACAGAATAGATACAGTTGAAATCATCATCGTAGATATCCATATAGATATCTTCCTGATCCAGTTCATAATCCTTCCAGATCGTATCCAGTGCCGTCTTCCTGTCCAGATTCAGCTGGAAATCCACAATCGTACCCGGTGTTGCGGAACTGACCGAAAAGACAGTGTGATGTGAAAGCTTTCCATCACGGAAGCGCAGCTGTGCATCCGCGGAAGTGATCGTGAATGATCCACTGTTATTCTCAATGATTCTGTACAGACCGTACAGACCATTGCCTGCACCTTTACCATCCGTAACTCCTTCTCTGATGGCATGTTCAATGGCATCCATAGAATTTCGGATGGCAGGATCATAGTCTTTCAGAGAATTGAAAATTCCCATACCCATATCGGCAATGCAAAGTATGATCTTATGCGACTTTTCCAGATACTCCGTCATCACATATCCGCGTACGGAAGAAGGATCCTCACTGCTGTGCACAAGAATATTATCCAGAACCTCACTCAGGCACCACATCAGTCCACGCAGTGTACCGTCTTCGCATACCTGCTTCTGACGAATCTGTTTCAGGATCGTATCAATATAGACTGTGATTTCTTCATTGGTTGAGAAGGTAAATACCTTACCCAGGAAGTCAGAAGTCGCAGTCGTGATATTCGCAATTCTCTTGGCACTGAATGTTCTTGAATGCAGAAAATACTTCTTTGTATTCGTATTCCAGAGAAACTTCACACCTGCATGTGCATAGAAATCCTTATATACAGTTAAGGGCACAACAACATTGGGAAAAGCATGTGCCTTCAAAGAACCATCCCAGTCCAGAATGAGCTGATCCTGGCTTTTTCCCCATACATGCATTTGATTTTTGAATTCCTCAAGGTCCATCGGATCATTGAGAGCAGCGAATGAGATTGTATTGTTTACTCGATCGATTTTCATGCAGTCATTATACACACAGCACAAGCGAAATACCGCAGGAATATCGATTATTCTGCAGTGTACGATACATGCAGGTATTGACGTCTGCGCTATAATATACACGCAAAAAGAAAGAAGGAATCAAGATGACTAAGATCGATGTAATCTCCGGCTTCCTCGGTGCCGGAAAAACAACTCTGATTCAGAAACTGATCAAAGACGTATATGCAGGCAAGAAGGTTGTTCTTGTCGAAAACGAATTCGGTGAAATCGGCATCGATGGCGGTTTCCTGCAGGAAGCAGGCATTGTCATCAATGAAATCAACGGCGGCTGTGTATGCTGCACACTGCAGGGTGACTTTCAGGAAGCACTGCAGAAGGTCGTTGATACATATAACCCCGATCACATTATTATCGAACCCTCCGGTGTCGGCAAACTCTCCGATATCCTGAGTATTGTAAAGAGCGTAGAAGGTCTCGAACTCAACAGCTACTCTGCAGTCGTTGATGCCAAAAGATGTGCCATCTACCATAAGAACTTCAGAGAGTTCTTCGATGATCAGATCGCCACAGCCGCATGCGTTATTCTCTCCCGTACACAGGAAGTCAACGCAGCTAAGCTGGAAGCAGATCTGGCTATCATCCGTGAACTCAATACCGAAGCACGTGTCATCACTACTCCCTGGGATGAACTGAACGGTCAGGCTATCCTTGAAGCAATGGAAGGTTCTTCCAATGGTTTCCCGGCTGGTCTGGACGATGATGACGAAGATGAATGCGAATGCTGCCATGAAGAACACGAACATCATCACCACCACCATCATGATGAGGATGAATGTGAATGCTGCCATGAAGAGCACGAACATCATCACCATCACCACGATGATGAAGAACATGAGCACCACCATCATCACCATGACCACAGCGCTGAAATCGCTGCAGCTAATGAAGGTCTGAGTGAAGGCAACCGTATCCACATCGGTGCAGAAGAACACGAACATGAACACCACCATCACCATCATCACCACCATCATGGTCATGATGCAGATGATGTATTTGATTCCATCGGCATTGAAACAATCAACCGTTACACAGAAGAAGAAATCCGTACTGCTCTGGCAGGACTTGGTGAGAACATCGTTCGTGCCAAGGGTATCGTTCCCTGCACAGAAGGCGGCTGGCTGTTCTTCGACTATGTACCCGGTGATGTAGATATCCGCAAGGGTACTGCAGCTTATACAGGTCTGATCACTGTCATCGGTGAAAAGATCGATGTTGCAGAGCTGAAGGTTCTCTTCAAGGTGAAGTAAGATGCCGACACCCGTATATGTATTTACAGGTTTCCTGGATTCCGGCAAGACAACACTGATCAAGGATACAATCAATGATCCTCAGTTCATGTCTGATATTGACCGTGCACTGATCATCTGCCTGGAACAGGGTGAAACAGAGTTTGAAGAAGACTGGCTCTATGAACACAAGTGCTTCATCGAATATGTAGACAAGGCAGAAGACCTGACTGCAGAAAAGATGATGGAACTTGATACCATCTACCATCCTTCCATTGTCTTCATTGAATGGAACGGAACAGAAGCTCTCACAGAAACAGTACTGTCCGGCATGCCTGAATTCTGGCCGCTGGTACAGATCCTGACACCTGTTGATGCAACTACCTTTGAAATCTATGCCAATGCCATGCGTTCCGTGATGTACGAACAGCTGCGCTATTCCGATACCATCATCGTTAACCGCTGCACAGAAGATACTTCCGGCAGAATGCTGAGAGGCAACCTCAAGGCCATTAACAAGCAGGCACAGCTCTACTACGAAGGTGAATTCGGTGAAGCTGTCACAATGAAGGAAGGTGTACTTCCCTTTGATATCAACTCTCCTCTTCTGGATATCGAAGATGATGACTACGGTATCTGGTACATGGATGTCATGGAAGACCCGGAAAAGTACAATGGCAAGGAAGTCATCCTGCGCGGTATGTACGCTGAGAATATCCCCGGCTACAAGCAGACATTCATCCTGGGCAGACAGGCTATGGTATGCTGTGCCAACGATACCAGCCTCTGCGGTATTACTGTTACAGGTGTAAAGATCTGGGAAATGACCAAGGGTGACTGGATTGAAGTACAGGGTACATTAAAGACCATCCCCATGGACGATGATGAGGAAGGCGCAAAGACAGTAGTTCTCTACGCTACCCGTGCTGCCCGCTACAGTGAGCCTCAGGATCCCTACGTATACTTCAGCTAAGACGAAAGAATGCCCTGAATGCGCAAGCATCCAGGGCTTTTACTATGTCTGATTGATTACATGAATACTCTGATGAAATGATCTTCTTCATGCCATGCTTTCCAGCCAAGAGCAGGATCGCCTGTCTTCATGAAGTTAGTCCATAACTTGACCATCTGATCACTCAACATATAGTCATGACGTGTCATCGGACGCCAGCAGCGATCCAGTGTACCGAAGACATACCACAGTTCGGAGGAATGGAAGGAACCGGCATCATCACCCGGCAGCTTGCGGGAGAACTGATACAGATAAACCGGCTTGTCATTTTCTTCCTGACGTTCCTTTGCGAAGTTGACAATACCCTTGAAGAAAGCACTGTCACGGCATTCATTCTCTGTACCGATCATGATGTCATCGTCAGTAACACCAATCATATAGGGAATGTTATGTACTGTACGATGTTCCACAGCCGCATCGGTTGTACATGTTAACAGATAATTATCCAGCACCGGGGAGAACGCAAGACCGCCGACTTCCTTGTACAGTTCCGGCAGAATGGAAACAAACTTCTCGGCAGGAACCTTGCGCATTTCCTTTAAGCCATAAACATCCAGCAGCTTCATGATCTTCTTGCCTGTCTTAATCGCTTCATCCATGGTTCTTGTACGGCCAAGACCATTATTATAGCCGCCGCCGGACTGCATGATTGCAGCGTAGATCTTGCCCTGTGTTAACGGAGAGGAAATCAATGCCTGTGTGCTCATCGCACCTGCACTCTGTCCGAATACTGTAATACGATCCGGATCACCGCCGAACGCAGCGATGTTTTCACGCACCCAGTCTAATGCCATAACCTGATCGAGAAGACCGTAGTTGCCGGTGCTGCGAGAAGGATCTTCCTTGCGTGCTTCTTCAGAAGCGAAGAAACCGAAGACACCTACACGATAATTCACTGTAACAAGAATGGTATTCTTCTGGGCAAACTGCACACCGTCGAATTCCATTTCACTGGAGAAACCATGATCGAATGCACCGCCATGAATCCAGAAGGCAACCGGATAACCGCCTTCACACGGTTCATTGGGTGCCCATACATTCAGATACAGACAGTCTTCATTCTGTACCGGCAGAGGATAGTCTGCACTTGTATAGAACTCCTTGCCATAGAAACCGGAAGTCGGATCCGCCTGCGGACACTGTGCACCGAATTCCAGTGCATCTCTTCTGCCCAGCCATTCCTTCTTCTTTACCGGAGCCTTGAATCTAAGATTGCCAACCGGAGCTTCCGCATAGGGAATGCCACGGAAAATCATGCATGCTTCTTTTTTTTCACCGCGCAGGATACCCTGCTTAACTGTAATATCGATTGTCTTTGTGACCATATGTACTACCTCGCTATGGGCATATTATACACCCTTCTATCCCCTGTATGACTTAAGCCGCTGAGATAACAAAAAGAACCAAGTAACGAAATGCCCGTTTCGTACATCGGTTCTGAATGTCTGATACTGCATACATGTATTGAGGAGGACATGATATGCCCCTGAGCTGCTCTCAGGGTTCGGCTAACAGAGTAAATATGAGGAGAGTTAGTCTCTGTTAACTTGTAACTATATGTTAGTCTTAACTAACCGAATTGTCAACCAGGAATATCACAGAATTTCATTTCTGTCCGGACATAGAAAAAAGGTCCGCTGGCACAGACCCTTTCTCGTCGATTTTCTTGGGAGGGAAAAGAATTATAACTTCTATGTGGCTATATCATACATAGAGGCTGTGTGAGGTTCATGTTTGAATTGTGAAAGATTTGTGAAACTATTTAATCACTAATCCAAGCAGTACCGCACACTCAACAGCCTGCGCCGCATTGACCGCAAGCCCTCGTAACGATTCCGCATTCACCTGAATTCCCGTCATCGAAGAATCAGAGAAATCCAGCCCTCTTAAGGAAGTGTGCAGGAATTCCGCATGATCGAATACGCATTCCTTCACTTCCTGATTCTTATATTCACATTCCGAGAATGTCGCATCCTGAAAACGCGTCTTTGTCCATCTGCTGTCCTTGAATTTGCAGCCATAGAAATTGCTGTAATCTGCCATGCAGTCTGTGAAGTATACATCCTGCAGAAGACTTCCGGAGAAGTCCGTACCGACCAGACGGCAGTTCTTGAACCATACTCTTCTGAATGCAGACTTGTTCAGTCTCATATTGGACAGATCGCAATGATCAAAAACCACATCCGCAAAGTCGCTTTCTTCCATTTCACCGCTGATTGTCACATTGTTCAGACGACACTCATGGAAAGCCTTATCCTTGCGGTAGATGGAAAACTCCTCTTCTTCCAGCAGGATATTGTCCCATCTGCGTTCCCTTGCAATATCACTGTAGACAGTAAACTCTGTCGGATAATCAAAGGTTACTTCTGTTTTCTTCTTTGCCATACTTAATCCAGATCATTTCCGTTGGAAGCAATTACCTTCTGATACCAGCAGAAGGAATCCTTCTTATATCTGTTCAATGTACCGCCCTTTTCATCACGATCGATGTACACAAAGCCATATCTCTTTCTGAAACCCTGATGCGAAGACAGCAGATCTTCAAAAGACCAGGGTGAATAGCCCATCAGTTCCACACCATCTTCAATGGCATCAGCACAGGCACGGATATGTTCACGCAGATAATCAATACGATAGTCATCATGAATCTGATGATCCTCAGTTAATGTATCACCCATACCCAGACCATTCTCTGTAATTAACAGCGGTACTCGATAACGGCTGTAGTAGTCATTCAGCACCAGACGTAAACCCATCGGATCAATCTGTGCACCGTATTCACTTGCCTTGAGATTTGTATTCTTCTCATCACGGCAGTAGCCATACTGATCAAAGTCCACTTCATTGCCTCTGTATACACGAGAACCGATCGGATGCTCTTCATCCGCAGGCAGATAGGAAGCACATAATGTACGATAGTAGTTCAAGGCAATGTAGTCCGGCTTGCCATAGGAGAGAATCTCCTCATCCCCATCTTCCATCATCGGCACAATATTGCGTTCTTTCAGATAACGCATATAAATACCGGAATACTTTCCATAAAAGTGCATATCCAGACAATACACTGTCTTCATATAGTCATTCATTTTCGCAGCCCATACATCCATCGGCTGATTTGTCAGAGGATAGGTACATGTGGAAGATACTGCAGGTCCGATCTTTCCGTCTTCAATCAGTTCATGACATGCCTTAGTCGCTAACGCATGTGCAAGGAACATATGATAGTCCATCTGTGCACGCATACGGTCAGCTTCATATGCATCGTCTGTATAGATATTCATACGCTCATCTACTCTGATCATCAGATTCTGTTCATTGATGACCTGCCACCACTTCACGCGATCCGCAAAGTGCGCAAATACTGCACGGGCATACTTTTCAAAGGCATAGACAGTCTCTCTGCCTTCCCAGCCATTGTATTTTTCTACCAGAGCATAAGGCAGATCAAAGTGATACAGTGTCACAAACGGTTCAATACCGTTTTCCTTTAACGTATTAACGACATCATCATAGAAGGCCAGTCCTGCCGGATTGATCTCTCCTTCCCCATCAGGAATGATTCTTGCCCAGGAGAAAGAGAAACGATAAATCTGCATACCCATTTCCTTCATCAGAGCAATATCTTCCTTGTAATGATGGTAGAAATCAGAAGCTACAGCAGTATCTGCCTGTATATGTGAACGTTTGAAAGCATTGAAGTCCGCTACGGTCTTACCCTTGCCGTCTTCATTCCATCCGCCTTCTACCTGAAACGCAGAAGTAGAAGCACCCCAGAGGAATGTATCAGGAAATCTGTTTGTCATGGTTGTTTCCTCCATACTCAATTGACACAAGTATATCATCACTTTATCAAAGAATGATTAACCCATCCCTGCCTTTTCATTTCCCCTTACTATTTCACAGAAACAGACGATATAATACACTCATGAAAACACCTAAGATCCTGAGCCGTATCCTGTGTGCAGCTGCTGTCACCTTCAGCCTGTTCACACCGGTATACGCAGAAAATGAAATTAAAAACAGTGATGAACTGGCAGAAGAACTGTACAGTGACTTTGCCTTTGTCAAAGATATTACAACCGGTCAGATCCTGATCGACAAGAACAGCACTGAGCGCATGTACCCTGCATCCATGACCAAGATCATGACAGTCATCCTTGGTATCGAGAATATCCCTGATCCCGATAAACTCGAGACTGTCAAATGGCAGATGCTGGACGGTCTGGCCGCAGCCAATGCTTCCGTCATGGGTTTAAAGGCAGATGACATGCCTTCTGCTCGAGACCTGTTCTATGGTGCAGCCCTTCCCTCCGGTGCCGATGCCTGCAATGCCATTGCCTGGCGTATCTCCGGCGGTATCACTGCCTTCGTCGATCTGATGAACAAAAAAGCGGAAGAGCTTGGTATGACCAATACACACTTCATGAACCCTACCGGCCTGCACGATGACAATCACTACACTACCTGCAGAGACATGGCAATCCTGCTGGAATACTGTCTGCAGAATGAGACTTTCGTCGAAGTCTTCTCTGCCCCGTCTTATACAACAACCTCCCTGCAGTCCAATCCGGAAGGCATTACCCTGATTTCTACGACATGGTCTGCTGTCGACCGCTATGGCTATGAAGTTCCCGGACTCATCGGTTCCAAGACAGGATATACCGATGAAGGCGGACACTGTCTGAGCTACTGGTCTGAACACAACGGCATGAAGCTGATCGGTGTTACCGGCCATGCGGATACAGACTACTATGATCCTTCCCACATCGATGACTGTGCGACTGTCCTGCAGTACTACAGCAATTGGGAAAAGAAACAGCTGATCAGCGATGGCCAGCTGGCTTCTGAGATTACTGTACATTACCTTGGTGAAGATCAGACCATTCCCGTTTATACCTTCGAAACATTGGAACTCGATGTACCGATGGACGAAAAGATCACCCTCGATACAACTTTCCCTAAGGAAATCGATGCGACTCTGGAAGATCAGATGCTCAATGGTTTCATCCGTGTCTATACTTCCAATCATCTGCTGTATACAGCAGAAGCAGCTGTAAAGATTCCCAGACAGAAAGGCTTCTTCAATCGCTTACGACTGAAGATCAAAAAAGCATTAGGTAAATAACTGAAAATGACGGTCACAGGCCGTCATTTTATTTAAGATACTTTTTCTTCATCCTGCCTACTGCAAGCATGCGAATATACTCCGGCACAAACCGTACAATCTGATTTGCAAAGCCGGGAATGATCATCACTCTGTTCTTGCCGAAACGCTGATATGCATATGCAGCACATTCTTCACTCGACATCGCCGAAGATGGATGATGTCCGCCTGACTTCTCATAGAAGCCGGTATCGACAGGACCGGGACATAAACAGTGAACTTTAATACCATAATCCTTTACTTCCTGTGCAATTGCCTTTGTATAGCTGACAACAAAGGATTTGCTTGCATAGTAGGAAGCGATATAGGGCCCCGGCTGGAAAGCACCGGTAGAAGCAACATTGACAAGCATGCCGTCTTTTGTCTTTACATGGTCCTTAATAAACAGTCTGCTCAATGTCATCAATGATGCATCATTGAGATGCACCATCGCTTCTTCACGATCCGGCTCAGATTCCCATGTTCTGCCCGCATAACCGCAGCCGGCATTGTTAACCAGCACATCCAGCGGTTTCACCTGTTCATACAGTTCTTCTGCAGAGCCGCGCACAGATAAATCCTTCACAGCAATCTCCACTTCCACAGGATAGGTATCCTGCAGAACTCTGGCTGCCTGCTTCAGTTTTTCTTCATTGCGTCCATTCAGAATCAGATGACAGTCTTCTTCCGCAAACAGCAGTGCAAGCTGATAACCGATTCCTTCCGAACCGCCTGTAATAAGTACACGTTTCATACCTGCATTATACCTTATCTATGACACATGAATCTCTGTTTCTGTATAATGAAACAACGGAGGTATCCTATGATTTATCCTGAATTCCTTAAACCCGGCGATACTATCGGTGTATGTGCACCCAGTGAAGCAATCGGCCGTAAGCTTGAATCCTACGAAACATCCATTAACGTTCTCAAAAGAGAATCCTATACCATCCAGGAAACAGCCCATGTACGTATCAATGACAGACGCGGCGGTGATGCTAAGACTCGTGCCGAAGAACTGCTTTCCCTGTTCAAAGATCCCAAAGTAAACATGGTCGCATGTGCAGCCGGCGGAGACTTCCTGTACGAAATGCTTGCATATACAGACTTTGAAGAAATGAAGAAACATCCCAAGTGGCTGATGGGCATGTCTGATCCTACCGGTCTTTTATTCCCCTATACAGTCATGTGTGATGTTGCCACTCTCTATGGCAAGAATGCATGTCAGTATGATGTTCTCCCCGTACCCGAATTTACAAAGGAAAATCTTTCTCTTCTGCGTGGTGAACTGCCGGTTCTGCACAGTGCAGAAAAGTGGCTTGGCAAAGCAACATTCATGGTCGATGAAATCACTTATGATGAACCCACGGATTACCACAGCAGCAAAGATTCCATTCAGGTTACCGGAAGATGCCTTGGCGGATGCATTGATGTTCTCAAGGATCTGATCGGAACACCACTGGCTCCGGTACCTGCATTCATTGAGAAATACAAGGAAGACGGACAGATCTTCTTCTTCGACAACTTCGCCATGAGTGCCGAGAATATGTACAGAACTTTACTGCAGATGAAACTGGCAGGATGGTTCAAGTATACAAAGCTCATTCTCCTTGGCCGTGTATGTCTGCCCTCTTCTGAAACCGGCATGAGCTATGACGATGCTCT
>JAZUHS010000022.1:0-2337 GCA_045641845.1 Bulleidia sp.
CAGTGATGCTTTAGCAGCTAAGACAGTTCTGGATATCCGTTCTCTGTTAGTACAGATGTTTGCTTATGCATCTATACATCATTATGTTGTTGGTGTAACAGGGAAGCTGTGGGTTCCTAAAAAGATGAAGACAGAGATAGAGATAGTCAGTGCATCTGAACAGAAGAAGTTAATGGAAACAATACGTAATGATGATAGTCCCTATAGATTAGCAGTACTGCTTTCTTTGTATACAGGTTTACGTATAGGTGAAGTCTGTGCTTTGCAGTGGATGGATATTGATCCGGAGGATGGGAGTATTACAGTCAGTAAAACTTTACTGAGAATACGTGATCGTTCTGCTTCAGAACAGAAGACAAAGATTATCATCACTGCTCCAAAGACAGAGAACTCACGTCGTACGATTCCGTTACCGGTATTCCTTACTGACATACTCAGACATGAAGCGAAGGAAGAAGAATATTACGTAGTAACTAGGAAATACAAATACATGGAACCAAGGGTATGCCTGGAGAGGTTCAAAACACTGTGCAGGAGAGCTGGTATTAAGGAACATACATTCCACTGTCTGCGTCATACGTTTGCTACCAGATGCGTTGAAATGGGCTTTGATGCCAAGTCCTTGAGTGAGATTCTGGGTCATTCTTCTGTAACGATTACACTGGAAAGATATGTTCATCCGACGATGGAACAGAAGAGAATACAGATGCAGAGGTTGTCTATGTTTGATGATTAGGGGTCAGAATTGTGGTCAGTAAAAATAAAAAGAACATGAATCACTGTTCTTTATAAATGTATTGCTTATAGTACTTTACTTTCAGAGTGATCGTCTGGTTTCTTCAAGTGCATTATAGGAGGAGGCTCGGAAGAATTTCATTCTTTCGGCGAATGAGGAGATTAAGATGAGAGACTATGTAAAACCCATGATGTTCATGGAACAGTTCACAGTCGATGAAAGTGTTGCTGTAGGCTGCTCCCCTTATGTAGATGAATCAACAGTTACAAAGCAGCTGATTCAGTGCTACTACTATGAAAATAATATTTCTGGTCAAAGATGCTCCAACAGAAATACAGACCAGTATTTCTTCATTGACGGCACAAACCAGGGCTGCACAGTAAGACTGAAGGAAGATGGTTCTATTACTACTTCTGCTGGTCTGAATGATGAAATGTGGTGCTTCACACATCATCAGAGCACAGGTCGTGATACTAACCATGGCTTAACAGAATTTGGCTGGACATGCAACAGAGGTGAAGCTGCATATTCCTGGAATAACGGCAGCGGTGGTTCTCACCATATCAGAGCTGTAGAATTCGGTGGTACTGATTCTCAGGGTCGTCCGCTGTACTTCAATTCCTGATTTACAGGATTCAAGAAAATGAATTTATGCCTCAGGGAGAATACCTTGAGGCTTTTCTAGTGGAGGGAGATTATGGAAGCGATCACAGGTGCAGAGTCATCATTTGAAAAGTACTTATGCGACAGAGCATCCATGACGAATACACCGATCGGTGGAAACTTTGAACTGATTCCGGCATGCAATATGAACTGCCGTATGTGCTATGTGCGTATGCCTATGGATGAGGTGAATCGTCTGGGTGGTGTGCGTCCGGCGGAGTTCTGGATTCATTTAGGTGAACAGCTGAAGGAACAGGGTACATTGTTTATTCTGTTAACAGGCGGTGAGCCTTTGCTGTATCCGTACTTCAAGGAAGTATATACAGCTCTGCATGAGATGGGTTTTGTGATCTCCATTAATACCAATGGTACGTTGATTACAGAAGAGATCGCAGATCTCTTCAGAAAGCATCAGCCGCGTAAGCTGAACATTACCATCTATGGTAAAGATGATGAAACCTATGGTTTACTCTGTGCCAATCCCAAGGGCTTTACACAGCTTATGAGAGGTGTTCGTCTTCTGATGGAAAGAGATATCACCTTCAAGTTCAACTGCAGTCTGACGCCTTATAACATTGATCAGCTGTACGATATCCGTGCAATCGCAGAACGTCTGGATGTATTCCTGGAGATGGGCTACTACATGTTCCCGCCTAATCGTAAGAATGGTATTACAGACTACGATAAAAACAGACTGACACCTGAACAGGCCGCAGAGGCTGCGTTTGTTGTAGAGACCTACAGATATACAGAAGAGAGTGTAGGAAGATTTATTGCAAGCAAGCTGAATGCAGTCAGAAACTTTGATCCTTCCACAAAGAAACTGCCCGGTGGTTTCTGGTGCAGAGCTGCCAATGCCAGTTTCTGGGTGAACTGGAATGGAACCATGAGTGCGTGCGGTATGTTAAAAGGTCCGGTGTTTGATCTTAATGAACATA
>JAZUHS010000023.1:0-2343 GCA_045641845.1 Bulleidia sp.
AATGATCTGGATACGGAAACTCTGACCATTCTGGAAGAATACCTGGATCACTTCCAGGGTGCAGTACTGACTGTTTCCCATGACCGCTATTTCCTGGATAAGGTTATTGATAAGCTCTTCGTCTTTGAAAACGGCAGTGTCAGTGTACATAACGGTGACTATTCCGGATATCTTGAAAAGAAGGAAGCACAGGAAACGGCAAAGACAGCTGCAGTACAGTCTGTACGTCCTGCGGAAAAACCGAAGACCAATCGTCTGACCTACATGGAAAAGAAGGAACTGCAGAAACTGGAAGAACAGATGCCTATACTGGAAGAGGAAGTAGCAGCGCTGGAAACAAAGCTGAATGAAACTGCGGACTATGAACAGATCAAGGTGATTGGTGAACAGCTGGAAGCGAAGCGTGCGGAACAGGAAGAAGCTGTACTTCGCTGGATGGAACTTTCCGAAAAGGAATAGCAGTTTCCTTAAGATATAACTCAGACTCTTCTCATTTTGATAACAGCATGTATGCTGTTGCTGTAAAGGAAAAAGGAGGTGCCAGCATGAAGAAACTTCTGATCTGGATTACATGCATACTCGCAGCCTGCGGCGCAGGCGGATACATTGCCTATCAGACTCTGCTGAAGACAGATTTGGATCTGATCCGCATTCTCAAAGAAACGGCAGCGCAGCCTGAGCTTTCCGCCAGGGCTGAGATTGCTTATCACTCTGCAGATACAGATCTGGCCTTTGCCGGAGATGTGTTTCGCATGAACTATGAAGGTGAAGATCTGTTTGTTCTTTCTCTGGAACAGACGGATATCTTCTTCAAAGGAAATAAGGTCTGCTTTGAAAACGGCAGATGTTTCCGTCTGACTGAAGACAATGGACCTCTCTTCTCTATGGATAATATAAAGATTTCCCCGCTGTCTCTGGCGGCAGCTGTGCGCATGAGTACAGAGGTAGAGATGACCGTTGAAGATGGTGCAAAGGTCTACAATGTGCATGTCGAACGTCAGAAAGCCGAAAAGCTTCTGAATAAGCTCAATGTGGTACTGCCGGAACAGCTGGGAGAAATCAGTGAAGCGAATATGATTGTTAAGGCTGAAGGAAAGATCGCTGATGCCATCAGCCTTGTAGTGACTGCTGAAGATACTGTATATTCTCTTTCTCTGACCCGTACAGATAAGGCAGCGCCTCCTGTACCTGCGGCTGTGAAGAAAGCTCTGCACAGTTATGCGGAAGTACCGTATCTGTTCTCGGATGAATACAGAACACTGGCCATTGCCGGTCTGAAGCTGATGCAGAAAGATACGATTGCCATGACGATTCATGCCAATGCCAACCTGACACTGTTTACTCTGAATTATGACTTTGACTACATGAGAGCAGTGCGGGATGATGTGCGTGTCACAGCAATGGATGTCTTCGGCGGACGCATCTATTCCGCTAACGGCAAGTCATGCGATGCAACAGGACGTGTCTTCTCTTCTCATGAAAATAACGGTCAGGCACAGGTGGATATGGTGTCTGCTCTGCCGGCATTGATTCTCGGTACGGATCTGCAGTGCGAAGGGGCAGAAGGAACGTATGACTATTATGCGGCAGTGGACGATGGTACACTGGCACAGATGGTCGGTGCGATTCTGCCGGAAGAGGCAGACAGCATTCTGGATGTCATGCGCGGTGAACTGGTTCTTCATGTAAAGGATCAGGAAATTACCGGTGCTCAGATTACCGGCGGTATATCGGTGAATCTGATCATTACCAAGCTGGATACGGAAATCAGTATCGGCTTTGAAATGAATGATAAAGTTCTGGAGATCCCCGACGCTGTCATTGATGCATTGAAGTGAGAAATAGAATAAATCGATAGGGTGTGTCAAGAATTTTGTGTAAATTGTAATTGTTGGATATGTTATGAAAATCATAGGAATGCCCATGGGCATTCCTCTGATTTTCTTCGCCCGCCCATACATTACGATTAACCCTGTCATCCGTCAAGGCATAGTAAAAACAGGAGACGGGACACAGCCGCCTCTTGCTGGGCGCTGTTATAAGTACAGGTATTTCTCAATACGCTTTGAGAAGCGTTCATTGACCATGAGCTGATTCAGTACCATTGACCAGTTCTGCTGGTGGGCACCTTCCCATTTGGCTTCAAGTTCCCTGATTCGCAGGTACAATGCCTTAAAGACTGCATCGTGGTTAGGGAAGGACCCTTTCTTCGTCACTTTCCTGAATGAGGAATTTACAGATTCGATGACATTGGTCGTATACATGACTTTTCTGACTGCCGAACCATAATCGAACAGCTGCTCAACGTGATTGAAGTGTCTTTTCCAGATATCAACAGCTCCG
>JAZUHS010000024.1:0-2065 GCA_045641845.1 Bulleidia sp.
CATTCAACTATAGTATACGTTCTCATTACAGCAACCATCGGACTTCTGCAGATTTTCGTGGTACCTCAGCTACTCACCGGCGGCGGCCCGAACTACACTTCGTCTACACTGCTTATGCTCATATACGATGCAGCCTTTGAGAACAATCACTTCGGATATGCATCGGCAATCGGTGTGATCCTGTTTATCATTACCGGTATTATCGCAATCATTCAGTTCCGTGTGACACAGCAGGATACCATTGAGTATTAAGGAGGAGATCAGATGAAATTAAACAAAGATAAAGTCAGTATACCGAATACGATTCTTCTGTGCATCCTTCTGATAATCGTAATTCTTCCCTTTTACATCATGTTTGTTGGTGCATTCAAGCTCCCTGCAAAGCTTGTTGTAGTACCGGTGGATCTTAATCCTTTCAGGGAGCTGACTCTGAAGAATATCAGGCTTGTGCTTAAAAAATCAGATATTTTTCTCTGGATGAAAAACAGCCTGATCATCTCTCTTTCCGTTGCGTTTCTGACAGCTTTTATCGGAGTAACTGCAGGCTATGCTTTTGCAAGAATTCGTTTCAGGGGAAAGAATATTTTCTTTGCCCTTGTAATGGCAACACTTATGATGCCAAAGACCATGCTTCTGATCCCCAACTTCCTTGTTGCAAATAAGCTGGGACTTGTAAACTCCAGAATCGGAGTGATTCTTACTGAGATCGCTCCCGCCTTCGGAGTGTTCCTTTCCCGTCAGTTTATCTCCAGTATTCCTTCGGAACTCTTCGATGCAGGTGAAATCGACGGCTGCGGTGAGGTCAGAAAGTTCTGGAACATTGTTCTCCCGCTTTCTGCACCGTCTATTGCCACAATTGCGATTTTTGCCTTTTTCTCATCCTTTAATGACTATCTCTGGCAGCTGGTAATGATTTCCGATTCAAAGATCAAAACACTGCCTATCGGAATTTCACTGTTCTCGCAGACACAGATGTCCAATAAGGGAGCACAGATGGCTATTGCTGCCATGGCAGCCCTTCCGCTTATAATTCTATTTGTATTCTGCCAGAAATTCTTTATAAAAGGCGCAACAGCCGGTGCCGTAAAGGGCTGACGAATGCTATATAAAAAACAGACATTTATGGAGGTGTTTTTATGAACGTACTTGTTGTGGCAGGCCATCCGGCCGATATGTTTGATCACTGCGGCGGAACGCTTGCTCACCATATAAAAAACGGGGACAATGTTACCTGCGTAACGCTGACACAAGGGCTGCGTGTACACGATGAGGTGATATATGATCTTTTCCGTACCGGTGAAGGAATGAAGATGCCGGAAGAAGAGAGAAAAAAGCTGATCGACGAAAGACTTAAAGTAAAATACAGTGAAGTTATCGAAGCCTGCGGCCTTTTCGGGATCACAGATATCCGGTTCCTTGAATATGACGATGAAGTTCTTACGGTAACTCCCGGCATGATCTCGAAGCTTGCCCAGGTCATCCGTGAAGTACGTCCGCATCTGATCATTACCCACTGGCCTTATCAGGGAGATACCTTCGGCAATCATCATGCAGTTACAGCTCAGATCACTCTTCATGCCATCTGTGCGGCGCACGGCATCAATTTCGAGACCGGAACACCTTCATGGAACGTGGCTCAGGTGGCTTATATGATATGCCCGGCTGACTATGTATGCACACATGCCTCGCAGAAGGGAAGAACGGCTTACCCCAATTACTTTGTTGATGTGACAGACATGGCTGAAACAAAGGTTAAGGCTCTTCAGAAGATGCATTCCCAGAAATATGACGTACCCGGATATGCACAGAAGACAACAGAGCTCTGGAGCGGAAACCTGGGACAGAGCATACGTACCTCTTATGCGGAAGGCTTTGTGATCGAATATCCTGAGCTTGGGAACACCATTCCCATCTCTGACCACAGAATGTGGCTCACCTACGGTGATGAAAAGGAAATACTGGCAGCGATCTCAGATCTTCGTGCATCACGTGTGCCGGACGTGGAACAGTAACAGATACGTTTCTTACAGCTTCTTTACAGTATGCCGCGATGCATTGCCACAGA
>JAZUHS010000025.1:0-7917 GCA_045641845.1 Bulleidia sp.
CGGTACCTTGATCTTGTTAAGACCTCTGGATCTTGCGTTCTTGAGATCTGTGACTTCCATCACTCTCTCACCGGTAAAGCTTGCACTCAGCTTCTCAGCCAAAGCAAGAACACTCTTATAGGAACAGTCGTTGGTATAGCCGTATACGCTTCTGTCTTTCTTCAGAATACGTACACCTACACCATAGGTAATTGTAGTATCTGCCTTGGCAACCTGATCTGTTTCTACAACGAAGGATTTGTCAGTACGGTCTTCGAAGAACAGTTCAGAGTAGTCACCGCCTGTTGCCAGACAGGCATTCAGAATTTCCAGAATCTGTTTTTTCTGCATGTCTTTTCTCCTTTTTACTGTATCAGTTATTGTACTCATGAATTTCAGTTCTGTCACCTTAACAGACTGTGAACTGAAGATGAAAAACATCCCGCTGCTGCGGAATGTCTCATGCTTTCCTTACTTGGAGTTAATGCCCCATCTGTGGAAGGGACTTTTGATATAACCGCTCAGTCTGGTAACGAATTCACCATCCTCAAGCTGATCGAAAGGTCCGATCAGATCATTGAGTTCCTTGAGGAAATCGCCGACTGTTTCATGCGGGAATGCTTCATTGTGTGCTTCTTCGAGAAGCTGATAGATGTTCTGTCTGTCACTCATGGAATGTTTCTCCTTGTTACGTTCAACTTGCGCCATTATAGCATATGAGAACATGTTCGTCTTTCTTTAATCATTGCTTCATATACAGAGGATTTGATTATGACCATGAAAAAGTTATAATGTCCTCATGAAACACGTAAAATGCGCACTGGCGCTTGCCTCTTTGCTTCTGCTTACAGCATGCGATCCGAACGAGATCGTCACAGGCTTACCTAGCGGCCAGCATGAACCGATCACGGAAAAGCTCACCTTCACAGGCACCTTATGGCAGGACTATGTGGAGATTCAGGATCTGGCATATATTGACGGAACCATTCAGGCGGATGTCACCAATCTTGTATACCATCCCCTTTCGGCCATGATCACCATACGCTGGCAGATCGGACTGAAGAGCGGACGCAATGTCGTCTTCATGCGTCTGGACTCCCAGGAGACAAAACGGCTGGAATGTGTGGACTACTCTCTTGATAATGATGGCGATACACATCGCTCCCTGCGTGTTGAACGTGTGGAGATCGGGGACTGGGAAAGCTATGATCAGTACTATGAACTCAAGCCCGAACGTTCCACCTTCCTGCAGAAGATGGACAATCTCAAAAATGATATACTCGACAGACTGCATTGACTGATGCAGTCTTTTTTCAGCAGAAGAAAAGAATGCCGGTGACAGCATTCTCTGTTGTATTACTTGTTTAAAGGCTTACCGCACTTGTAGCATTTGTTTCCGCGGTGAAACGGGAAGTTCTGGAAGGTACCGCAGTGCGGACAGCGATCGAAGATATTATCTATGGCAGTGACAACGGCAAGAACAGCGACCATGGCAAAGATCCATGCGTTGACTCTTGTTACATACCATACCACCGCAAAGGCAATGGCAACAGATGTTAAGGCAATGAAGATTTTTCTTTCTGTCTGAATGCTCATAGGACACCTCACTAAGTGACATGATTATACATGTTCATACGTGGAAAAGCAAAATGGACAGCTTCTGCTGTCCATTCACTGTTTATGCAGTTGTTCTTGTATTCATGGCATACAGGATCAGGAAGGAAATGATTGCGACAACCTGCATACCTGCACCAAGCCACATCAGAGCACTGAAGGAACCTGTGACATCCACGAATAAGCCGATGGCTGTAACACCTAAGGCAAAGGCGATAGAACCTGTTAACATGACGATCGGATACAGTCTGTTGTAGGAAGCCATACCGAAGATATCGCTTGTTGCAAGAGACATCGCTGCTGAGGAGTTAGCCATGTTGAAACCGAACATGAAGGAAAGAATCAGCAGGATTCCCATTACGTTGACAAACGGAATCAGCAGTAAGCCGGTACCGGAAATGATCGCAAAGAGAATGGAAGAGTTTCTGGTACCGATACGGTCAGATAACAGACCATACAGAAGCTTGGAAGCGATATTGGCACAGTTAACCACAGCAAGCATTGTTGCACCGACAGCAGCTGTCTGTCCGATGCTTAAGGCAAAGGAAGGAATCTGCTGCATGATGCCGGCAATGATGGATACCATGACTGTGAAGACCAGAAGCAGAGAGAGCTTGAGACCTTCATGAGGAACATGAATATCCTGCATTGTCATCTTTTCAGGAGCAATGGCCTTGATGGTTTCATAGTCTTCATAGCCATACGGCTTCTGTCCGCATCCCTGCGGGAACAGTGTAAACGGGAACAGAATACCCGGTGCAAGGAACACTGCCATAAAGCCTGTAACGATGATGTAGGATGTTCTCCAGCCGTAAGTTACGATGAAGTTTGTAAAGAGATTGGAGAAGACGGCACCGGGAATGCCGGAGAAGCAAAGAACGATGGATACGAACATACCATGGTTGGCATAGAACCAGTTGTTGATAACGATGGTTGCCAGCATGAAGTTGACCATACCTGCACCAAAGCCGCGCACAATATTCCAGAAATATAATGTAAGCAGAGTGTGACATGTCGAAAGCATGAAGGTACCGCCCAGCATCAGTGCTGCTGCAGCACAGATCATCGGCTTCAGATTCTTCGGGTTGCGGATGATCTTAGGTACCGCAAGACCGATAATTGAGGAAGCAAGAGATGACAATGTCATCGTCAGGGCAATGGAAGCCTTGGTTGCACCGATTTCCTCAGCAACGGGAGTATAGAATACGGCAGCTGTGTTCATGCAGATGCCGACGGAAGCGCCGCAGAGACCGCACATGGCAATCAGCGCCATGATATGTCTGATCGATAATTTTTTCATACGCAGAATTCTCCTTGCATAACACTGTTATTTTAGCACTCGAAAGATAATCAGTAACAGAAAAAAGGAATTCCCATAGAGAGAATTCCTCATATGTTCATGATCAGAACGGCAGGATACCGCCGAAGAGAATCATACCGCCGATAGCAGCCAGTACGATCAGAACGATCGGATGAAGTTTCGGCTTCCATCTGGAGAATGCCATCAGACCGGCAAACAGGATGATCGCCTTGATGTCGATCAGATCCATCAGATTGCGGGATGTCTGCCATACATCGACGTTGAGCAGTGCCAGCATGTAGATGTTCAATACAGCCGCGAGAATGAAGCCGACAACCGCAGGTCTAAGACCTGTGAAGATGCCCTTCACTACTTCTGCTTCCTTGAACTGTTCCAGGATACGGGCAATGATGCAGATGACGATAATGGAAGGACAGATCAAAGACAGTGTAGCAAACACACCGCCGAAGATGCCCAGTGTTTCAAAACCGACATATGTAGCCATGTTGATGCCGATCGGACCCGGTGTGGATTCAGATACAGCGATCATGGTTGTCAGCTTTTCCAGTGTGAACCAGCCGTACTTGACGGACATTTCACGCAGGAACGGAATGGTTGCAAGACCGCCGCCTACTGCAAATAAACCGGTCTTGAAGAATTCCCAGCACATCAGAATGAAGTTCATCATTTTGCTTCACCTGCCTTCTTTGTCTTCTTGGTTCTGTAGAGAACATAACCGGCAACACCGGCAGCGATTACCATCAGCACTGTAGGAATGCTTGTGAAATAGCATAACAGGAAGGCAATGGCACAGATCAGGAATGTAGGTGTATCTGTAACACCCTTCTTGTAGAGCTTCTTGATTGCATCATACATCAGTACACATACAGCACACTGGATACCTGCAAGAGCAGCCTGTACCAGCGGCAGTTCAGAGAAGTTGGAGATCAGACCGGCAATAATGGAGATGATCACTACAGAGGGAGATACAACACCCAGAGTAGCGAAGATGCCGCCGATGACACCCTGTACCTTATAGCCGACGAATGTAGCAGTATTGACCGCGATGATGCCGGGAGTTACCTGACCGATCGCGTAGTAGTCCATAATTTCATCATATGTTGCCCAGTGGTACTTATCGATGACTTCCTTCTGAATCATCGGCAGCATGGCATAGCCGCCGCCGAATGTGAATAAGCCCATCTTGAACCAGGAGCAGTAGAGTTCAATCAAAGTCTTCATATATCCTCCTAATACCCACGGCATTTTATCACTATGCCGTTATATAGAAAAGCAGATCACGCTCAGTAAGCGGAAATATTCGCATCTGTACGTGATTCTGTACCGCCGACCAGAACACCATTATCCAGACGAATGATAATCTCGCCACGGCCAAAGCCCATGCCGTTAAGTGCATAGGAAACTTCATGACCCTTTGCAGCAAGCTGCTGAGCGATCGCGTTATCGAAAGACAGCTCCAGCAGGAACTTCTTTCCGCTGGTCCACTGCCATCTTGGAGCATCGAGAGCCTGCTGGGGATTGAGATGGAAATCAATCATATTCATCACAACCTGAACATGGCCCTGCGGCTGCATGTAGCCGCCCATGACACCAAAGGGACCGACAGCCTTATTATCCTTTGTCAGGAAGCCGGGAATGATGGTATGGTAGCTCTTCTTGTGCGGTTCAAGAACATTGGCATCTTCTTCATTCAGGGTGAAGTCAGCACCTCTGTTCTGCAGAGCTACACCATAGCCTTCAACAACGATACCGGAACCGAAACCCATGTAGTTGGACTGGATCATGGATACCATGTTGCCTTCACCATCGGCTGTGCAAAGATACACAGTACCGTGACTGGGCGGAGTGCCGGGATCGGGCATGCCTGCTTCCTCTGTGATCAGCTTTGCACGCTCAGCACCGTATTCGGGAGCCAGCAGATCGTTGTAGTCGATCTTCATCTTGCGGGGATCTGTTACATAGTGCTTGGCATCCGCAAAGGCAAGCTTCATAGCTTCAAACTGCTTGTGATATGTCTCTGTGCTGTCCTTGGCCTTGAAATCAAATTCCTTGAGAATATTCAGTGCCATCAATGCGGTAATACCCTGACCGTTCGGCGGGATTTCCCATACATCATATCCTCTGTAGTTGACAGAGATCGGCTTAACCCATTGGCAATCGTATTGTGCAAAGTCTTCCTTGCAGAAGTAGCCGCCATCACGCTGTGACTGCTTGACGATGGCATCGGCGATTTCTCCTTTATAGAAAGCATCACCATTGCTTTCGGCAATCAGACGCAGTGTCTTTGCATGATTCTTCAAGGTGATGATATCGCCGAATTCAGGACACTTGCCATTGGGTGTAAAGGTATTGAACCATTCCGCAAAAGCAGGATCATCCTTGAAATCACCATAGCGCTTAACAGAAGCCTTAAAACCCTTGGCGAGAATCGGTGAGAGCGGATATCCTTCTTCGGCATAACGGATTGCAGGTGCAAGGTCCTCAGCTAAAGAGAGCTTGCCGAAACGTTTAACCAGACGTGTCCAGCCCTTGACGGCACCCGGCACCATGATCGGTGTCCAGCCAAACAGCGGCATCTTGCCGTCCTTGCTTTTAGCAAGAACATCTTCTCTGGAGATATTCATCGGTGAATAGCCTGAAGCATTCAGACCATGCAGTTCATCCTTGACCCATACTAAGGCAAAGCAGTCAGAACCAAGACCATTGGCCGTGGGTTCTACAACTGTTAATGCAGCCGCAGTTGCGACAGCTGCGTCGATGGCATTGCCGCCCTTGCGCAGAACTTCAAGACCGGCTGCGGAAGCTAAGGCAGAACCGGTTGCGACCATACCGTTTTTCGCAGTAATGCAGTAACGGTTTCCTTTATAAGGCTGATAGGAAGCATCAAATTCCATATCTGTTTTCCTCCTTTTTTACATACCGCTTAATACTAGCATTCAGACATGAGATTTCCATTGAAATACTCCTGATTTATGCAGAAGATACACATCCGGGAATGTGAAAAGGCCGCCTGGCAGACGGCCTTCTCACAACGAGGGTATCACTTAAGCTTCCTGCTTGCTGAGGAAGAGCTTGTTTACGGCAATGACAATCAGAGATACTGCTAACAGCATCAGCAGCACGGCAATGACAATCAGAATCACATAGGAAACGATCGGGTTGCCTTCAGCCTGTGCAGCAGAGATACCGCCCATGTAGGACTTTACGGAAAGTACAAGAGCAGTAAGAGTAACGGCAAACATAAAGACTGTAGGAATACCTGTATAAAGAGCATTGCTCTTCTTGACGGATGTTCTTACCAGCCATGCTGTAACGGCAAGCAGTGCAACGGAAGCGAGCAGCTGGTTAGCGGAACCGAAGATCGGCCAGATAACGTTATATGCAGCAGCACCATTGTACTTTGCACTGGCAAGGATGTAGCCGGGAATAACTGTCATTAATGTTGAGCATACAGCACCGACTGCCTTGGCTGTGCTGTTATCGCCCTTGGCAGCGAAGAAGTCCATGAGCTTATGCCATGCGGAATCGCCTTCCTTGATGTCGCAGAGTTCCTGGAACATGTAGCGGGCAATACGAGTAGCAGAGTCAAGGGATGTCAGACAGAACATGGAGAAGGCAAGACCGCCGATCTTATAGCCTGTTTCAAAGCCCATGCCCATTGCTTCAAACATTGTACCGATACCTGCATAGAACAGTGTGAAGCCGCCTGCTTCAGAACCTGCAGCTCTGGCAGTTGCTGCAACACCGATTACGATGACTGCGAACAGACCTTCGATTAACATAGCACCATAGCCGACGCGCTTGATGTCCGGTGCTTCCTTACGTACAGTCTTGGAAGATGTACCGGATGACACGAGGGAATGGAAACCGGATACAGCACCGCAGGCAATGGTAACGAAGAGGAACGGGAAGATGAAGCCGCCGGCTGAAGGTGCGCTCATAGCTGCAACGGGGATTGTATCGAGAGAAGGATGACATACAAATACACCGAGCAGAGCGAATGCGATAATGCCGTAGAGCAGATAGGATACCAGGTATCCGCGGGGCTGCAGAAGGATCCAGGAAGGAAGATTTGCAGCAACCAGAATATACAGAGATACAATGACAAACCATGTATCAATGCTGAACTTGAGGAACGGGAATGCAAAGCCGATGACTACGGATGCAACTAAGAGAACCAGACATACAGCTGTATTGACCCAGATGGACTTCTTGAGATGGTTGAAGAAACCGAAGATGACAGCAGCGATGCAGATCAGGAAGGATGCTGTTGCGATGGAAGCACCTGTACCTTCATAGACATTGCCGCCGGATACTGCTGTTTCGGAGAAGGATGCAGCTACGAAGAATGTGAAGGCACCCAGAATCAGCATCAGTGTCAGCCATGCAAAGGTGTTGAACAGCTTCTTGGCCTTGGCACCAAGGTTTGCGTTTGTGATTTCACCAATGGACTTGCCATCGTGTCTTACGGAAGCAAACAGAGCGGAATAGTCGTGGACACCGCCGACGAAGATGGAACCGATTGTTACCCACAGGAATGTAGGCAGCCAGCCGAACGGCAGCGCACTGATGACGCCTGTGATCGGACCGGCACCGGCGATGGAGGAGAACTGGTTGCCCAGTACGACGACATCGTTTGTCGGAATGTAGTCGTTGTTGTCATCATTCTTGACAGCAGGTGTTTCGTGGTCGTTTGAGATTCCCCATTTAGCGGCGAGGAAGTTACCGTAGGTGTTATACGCAATTACAAATGCGGCAATTGCGATAACGAGTAATACTACACTGTTCATTTTTCTAAAATCCCCTTAATACGGGCTGTTAGCCCCTGTGCAGATGAATGACTGCAGATCTTCTGCGTTTCCGGATCGAAAGCAATGACTCTGATGGCAATGTGTCCCCTTAAACCCATTGTCACCGGATGCGACTTCAGATATCCCTTGATCAGCTTGGTCAGCTTCTCATCGCTATGTGTAATCACAAGAATCGTCAGCATTGTTTCATAA
>JAZUHS010000026.1:0-4828 GCA_045641845.1 Bulleidia sp.
AGATACAGATCCGCTTTCTGAATCAGGGCAATCGCCAGCGCTACACGCTTCTGCTGTCCGCCGGAGAGAATTTCGATCTTTTCACTGTAATCGGTAATGCCGAGCTTATTGAGAATGGACTTGATCTGATAGACTTCCGTCTCTTCTTCCATATAGGAAAGAACTGTATCATAAACACTTTTACCGGGAGAAAACTCCATCATTTGCGGGCAGTAGGAAATCTTGTACTTGCGAAGGGCATTGACTTCACCGCTGTCCGGTTTCTCGACCCCTGCCATCAAGCGCAGAAGCGTAGACTTGCCGGAGCCGTTGAGTCCTACAACACCCCATTTATCCTTTTCATTGACGACAAAGTTCACATGATCAAGAATCGGTTCTACCGCATATTTAAAGCTGACATCTTCCAGTGACAAAATCATAGTTATTCTCCATTCTGACGACTATTGTACCCGACAATGCCGAAACGTAAAAGAAAAGACTGCAGAGCGTTTTCTGCAGTCCATAAGATTATTCGTAACGGAACTGTGTACCGTCTGTAGAGATGGTGATTGTATCTCCTTCTTCCACCAGCATCATGGTGATGACCTTGGCATATTCGGCATAGTAGATGTTGCTGTCTTCATCCGCAATGTAGAGATATGTATTGCCATCCTTAACCACGGATACCATCTTACTGACAGTAATGGTCTTTTCACGATAGCTGCTGAGATCTTCTTCCGTTTCTTCGACAACCGGTTCACCACCGACCAGTCTTGTATACTTCTGCAGGCAGTCCTTGAGATCTGCGGAAGTAGCGACCAGGTTATACTGTTCAACATTGACAGCCGCATACATCTTAACCAGACCGCTGCTGTCCTTCAGTACCATGATATAAGTCGGCTGATCGTCTACAGTAATCAAAGACGGGAAAGAAGCTCTGTATCTCTTTTCCTGTACTTCACCTTCCGCTGCCAGCATGGCAGACAGTTCATCCGCACCTGCACAGGAGATGTACTTTGTCTCTGCTGTTCTTTCGTTGGCAATGATAAAGCCCAGGTTGGAAGAGTCGCCATTAACGGATGTAACACCTGTATAGATCCAGATATCGCCATCCTTGGCCAGATAGCCGAATTCAGACTGCATGACTGTACCGCCGTCTTCATCCTTATAGCCGATCGTAGTTGTACGCTTGCAGCCGGTCTGACCGATTCTGGAATTCCAGAAACCCTGCTGGTATTGTGCATAGTAGTTGTAGTGCTGACATAACAGATCACCGCTGAAGACAACGTCCACCCATACCGGCGCATCTGCTACATCATACTTTTCCATACTGCCGTCAATTGGATTCACAAGAATCACGGACACAATCTGCGTACCGCCGAACAGACCGATCTTATGTGTATAGACGGGAGCAACATACCAGGGATTGCCTTCCTCATCGATTTCAAAGTGAATATCATACAGCATCGCTGTCGGATAGCGCAGATAGATATGACGATGCAGGTTCTCCAGGAAATAAGCGGAAGGTACATACTTCATGCCCTGCTGTACAGGTGTATATGCTGCATCCATATTGACCGGGTCAACGGTTACATATCCGGGAATACCTGAGCCTTTGTTCTTGAACCATTTGATGAAGCCTGCATATTCCAGCGGAGAAGCCTTGATCGGCTTATTCTTGTAGTTCAGCTGCATATATCCGCCCAGTTCAAACTGAGATACTACACTGGTTAATGTACCAAGCTTACGGTCACCCAGCTTGGCAGCACTGGCTGTATCCATCAGCGCAATTGTTTCGGTTGAAGCGGAACTGGGAATATCTGCTTCCGTTCCTTCCTCGACTGTCAGTAAGTGGCAGTAGCTGTTTGCGCGGAATAAAGGGGTATTGAAACCGATCAGACCGATCAGTAAAGCCGCACCTGCAGCTGCGATCGCTGTATAGCGGGTAAACTGTTTAGTTGTAATGACTGTCGGACCATGCTGAACATACACGTTGGGATTCTTGAGATTGAGCTGACCCAGTCCTGCGGTAACCGCAAAGACCACAGCCAGCACCAGTAATGTCATCCAGAACTCACCGCTCTTGATATTCAGCGGCGGCATCACCAGGACCATCCAGATCACTGCCGTCACAAGGGTGGTAATGATCGCGCCTGTATAGCTTTTCTTCTGATTCTTCATAGAAAACCTCCCGATATCACATAAATCATATCACTTCTTCATTGTACATATTTCTGTTCATGATATTCCTTAAAAGACTCTGATATTAAAAGCATGCGCAGTTTCTGCACATGCTTCATAGGTTAAATACTGCGAGCCATGACTTTTGCCTTGCGGCCGTTATGTTCAATCTCTTCACCGGTCATTGCAAAACCCTGCTTTTTCCAGAAGTCGAGTGCATCTTCATTTTCCGGATAGCAGGCAAAGGAGAGATAGTCATATCCCTGTGCCTTCATGGCAGAACGTACATCCGCAACGATCTGGGAACCGACACCCTGCATCTGACGTTCACTGTTTACCATGAACCATCCGATCCATGCATCATCCTGCTGAGGGTAGCCTGTCACCAGATCAATGAAAGCAACCAGATCATCACCATCATAGAAACCGGCAAAATACTTCTCTGTACCTTCCTCCGGAACTTCCGTAATCACCTGTGTCAGATGACGCTTGCGCGGCTTTTCATTGCGTTTGCGGTAATAGCGGGCATTGGCACGGCAGAGATGATATACATCAGATACATCAGAAGCATCCAGTTTCTTCACGGTAAACCTCTGTGACAGCGTAGAAAGATCCAGAGCTTCCTTATGATCCGCTTCGGTGCTCATTGCCTGACGGAACTGAGTTTCATACAGACGGCTGTATGTACCGCCTCTTGCCAGCAGTTCTTCATGTGTACCCTGCTCTTCAATACCGCCGTTATTGACCACCAGAATCGCATCTGCCTTGAGGATTGTAGAAAGACGATGGGCAATGACAATACTTGTTCTGCCATCCATCATCGCTTCCAGTGCATCCTGAATTGCATTCTCGGAAATAGAGTCCAGAGCAGAAGTGGCTTCATCCAGAATCAGGATCTTAGGATCCTTCAGAATGACACGGGCAATGGAAATACGCTGCTTTTCACCGCCGGAAAGCTTCAGACCGCGGTTGCCTACCACCGTATCATAGCCATCACTCAGTTCCATGATGGTATCGTGAATGCTGGCAACACGGCAGGCACGTTCGATTTCCTCTTGTGTTGCATCAGCCTTTGCATACAGCAGATTCTCACGGATGGTACCGTTGAAAAGATAAGTATCCTGTGTAACCACACCGATATTCTGACGCAGATACTTCAGATCATAATCACGTACATCCACGCCATTCACCTTGACCTTGCCGCCGATTGCATCGTAAAGACGCGGAATCAGATTCACAACCGTAGACTTGCCGGAACCGGAAGGACCGACTACGGCATACATCTTGCCGGCAGGTACAGTGAAGTTGATATCCGTTAAGAACGGTGTTTCCGGATTATAGCTGAAAGCAACATTCTCATAGACAATCTCAGGATTATCCAGCACCGGCTTTACACCATTTTCAGGAGATACGATTGTATTCTCACGATCAAAGTAATCGAAGATACGGGTAAACAAAGCCAGAGATCTAGTGAAGTTGACACCGATATTCAATAAGCTTTCCACCGGTCTGTACAGACGGTTGATCAATGCAACAGATGCAGTGACCATACCTACAGTCAGTGTCGGATCCAGTTTTCTGATCATCAGGAAACCGCCGGCAAAGTAGATCAGCAGCGGACCGATCTGAGTAAACATACCCATGACGACACGGAACCATCTGCCGCTCTGTGATTCCTGCAGGGAAAGCTGAACGACTTCACTGTTGAGCTTCCTGAAGTTTTCATATTCGGTATCTTCTCTTGTAAAGATACGTACAAGCATGGAACCGGAAACACTTAATGTCTCATTGATCACCTGATTGAGTTCATCATTCTTAGCCTGGCTCTTTGTCAGCAGATTGAAGCGTGTCTTGCCTACAACACGGCTGGGAATCACCAGAAAGGGAATAATGACAATGCCGACAATCGCCAGCTTCCAGCTCATGGAAGTCAATGCCACGATCGTTGTTGCCAGCGTTGCGACATTGGAGACCACGGAAGAGAGCGTGTCACTGATGACAGAAGACACACCGCTGATATCGGTATTCATGCGGGTGATGATATCACCCTGCTTTTCCGAAGCAAAGAAGCTGTGGGGCATGAACTGCAGATGACGGTACATCTGATTCTTCATATCATAGATGATCTGCTGAGAGATCCAGTTATTGATATAGCTTTCCAGTACACCTACCAGCTGTGAAGCGGTAAGAGCCGCAAAGGCTGCGATCAGCAGCTTTACCAAGAGACTCAGATCCTGACCTACCAGAGCCTGGTCGACAATACGGCCGGTGATGATGGAAGGAAACAGACCGATCGCTGCAGAGATAATAATTGTCACAAAGACTGCCAGAAACTGCAGTTTATATGGTTTCAGATAAGAAAGAATACGTACAATCAGCTCTTTCGTCACCTTAGGCATATTTGCCTTTTCTTCATCCGTAAGGAAGTTGCGCGCACCGCGGGGACCTGCCATAATGTTCTCCTTTTACTGTTCTTTTTCAATTGTCTGTATCATACTTGATCACCTTTAAAGTGTACAGCATACAGACTGAAAAGAAGGGTTTTCACCCTTCTTGTCTTTCCAGGGTCTCCAAAATCTGAAGGGGCAGAATTCTCAGGGGACACTTCAGGGGACAGCCTTGTAAAACCTCAGGGGACCACTTAGCGAGCAAGAAATAAACAGGAAGA